>DASUOY010000538.1:0-3692 GCA_036276395.1 Pseudomonas sp. | reverse complement strand
CTGAATGATCAGCTAGCACCGCCTGAGCTAACGGCGGACTCAAGGGCGCCAAAGAGCCGATTAATGCGACCAACGCAGCCAAAGCAGGGCGTAAACCAGGGCATTGAGCAGCAGCACCACAGCCCCCAGCCAGATCTGCTGCGCAGCCGTCAGACCGGCTGGATAGATCAGCGGCAACAGGTAGTGGGCGATAAAGCCGCCGTCATAACCGGCCTGCCCGGCGGCCTGGCGCAAGGCGTTTTCCAGGGGCGTCAGCGGGCATTGCAGGTGCAGCCACTCCACCACCACGGCCCAGCCGGCGGCGGGCAGATGCAGCCAGGCCAGGTGCGGCCAGCGCCACACCAGCAGGCCGCCCAGCAGCACGAAGACGATAAACAGCAAATGCAGCAACAGCACGGCATCCGCCGCCCAGGACCAGATCATCTAAGCATCCCCAGCAACTGCACAGCAGCCTTGTGCCGGCGCCGCGCTCAGGCGGCGACCGTTGGCTGCTCGGGCTGACCTGGCGGCTTGGGCTGATCGGTAAGCAGGTAGGCCTCGAAGCCCATCTGATTGAGCAGATGCACCGCCAGCTCACTGCGGATACCGCCTTCGGGCGTCACCGCATACAGGGTATTGGGGTCCAGATTGCCGGCATGGGTGCGCAGATTGGCCACCGGCAGGCTCATGCTGCCCGGCTTATGGGCCAGGCGGTATTCCACGGGCAGGCGCACATCCAGCAACAGACAAGGGCGCTGGCCAAAGTTGGTCATTTTCTGCAACTGCTCGGCGTTGACCTGGGGAATCAGGGTCGGGTGCACCAGCTCGACGAACAGGCTGCGCTCCAGACGCGCCAGCACCCCATCCTCCAGCATGGTCACGGTGGCCGAACGCACCGCGCCGCTGACCAGGGCCTCCTCGCCGAAGAAGTCGCCGACCTGCAAGATCAGCTGGGGTTCCTGCTGATAGGCCGAAGGCAGGGTGACCGCCGCGCGGCCCTTCTTCAGCACAAAGAAATGCTCACCCGGTTCGCCATAACGCACCACGGCTTCCCCCGCCGCCACCTCGATAAACTCGAAGCGCGCCAGCAAGGTGTGCAGATGCGAGGGCGGCAGGCGGCCAAACAGGGGGGAACTGAGCAGCTTGGCCAGCCAATCGTCATGGCCGTGCTCCTCCTCGGAGTGCACATCGAGGCTGACCACGCCGTAATCCGCCGTCTGGCTCCAGTTCAACAGCCGCTCGAGCAGGCCACGCTCCAGGGCGAACAGGCTGACATCGCTTTGCGCCACCACCGTCTGCGCCTGGGGCTGCGACTCGTTGAGAGCGTGGCAGGCTTCCGGGCTGCCACCGCTTATCGACTTGCGCGCGCCCTCCTCGCCGATGCCAACCTTGCCGTCGAGCAGGTAGTACAGCGCCAGGGACTTGTCGCCCTTCTGAAACAGCTTGGTACCCGCCTTTTGTTGCACATATTGCAAACTATCCAGCGCCTGCTGCTGGTATTTCGGGCTGAGAAAATCAAAGGGGCTGAAACGCAGCAACAGTTCCAGCGTCAGGCGGGGTGTAGCGTTAGTCATGATCAAGCCCTCCGCGACAGCGGCAGGCGCATGCTCTGATCAGGGGTCAGCGCAGCAGCGAGCCACCCATCTGTTTACCCTAGTAGCAGAGCGGCCCGAGGGATAGGCCATTTCGTCTGATGGCACTCTGCCCTCGCCGCAGATTCCGGACAGGCGCCGCAGCGCGATCATCACTCGGCCAACAGCGGCGGTTGTTGCAGCCAGGCGAACAATTGCTCGGTATCGGCGCGGCGGCACAGCTCGCTGCCTTCATTCATGATCGCCGCGCTGCCGGCGGCCACTGCATAGCGGGCGGCCTCGCGCCAATCCGCGCCGCTGGCCAGCTTGAGGGTCAGCGCGGCCAGCATGCTGTCGCCGGCCCCCACAGTACTGCGCTTGCGCACCGTCGGCGCGGCGATCCGCTCCGTCAGCCCGGCGCTGACCAGCAAAGCCCCCTGGGCGCCGAGGGAAACCAGCATGGCGCTGCACTTGCCGGCGGCGATCAGCTCACGACCAATGCCGGCCAGCTGCTCGGGCTCGGTGATTTCCACCCCGGCCAGGGCGCTCAGCTCCTCGATATTGGGCTTGATCAGAAACACCCCGCCACTATCCAGCGCCTGACGCAAGGCATCCCCCGAGCTGTCGAACATGCAGCGCGCGCCCTGCTGGCGGGCGATGGCCAGCAGCCGCGGGAGAAAATCGGCGGCCAGCCCTTCCGGCAGGCTGCCGCTGATCACCAGATACTCGGGAGCCGGCAACGCCTGCAGCGCCGCCAGCAGTTGCTGCTGTTCATCCAGGCTGAGACGGGCGCCGGGCATGACCAGGCGATACTGCTGGGCGCTGGCCTGTTCCACCAGATTGATGCATTCGCGGGTCCACTCGCGAACCGGCAGAACCTGATTGGCCACCCCTTCGGCGCTGAGCAGGCTGGCCAGGTGACGGCCGGTGGAGCCGCCCGCCGGGAACAAGGCCAAGGCACTGCCGCCGAGCCGCTGAATGGCCCGCGCGACATTGATGCCACCGCCGCCCGGGGCATACAGCGGGGCCGCGCAGCGCAGCTTGGCATCCGGGTAGAGGCGCGGCACCTGGGTGGCGACATCCAGCGCCGGGCTCAGGGTCAGGGTCACGATGCGGGTCATATGGCCTCCGGTGCTGTCGGCTGCGCAGCGCTGCCTATCTATGGATATAGCCCTTAGCGCGCGCAGCTGCCCGGTTGCGCCCTTGTGATCGCCCAGCGGCCTGGGTAACGTGGGCGCCCCGATCAGGAGAGTCCGCATGCGTTTCAGCCCAATCCTCTACGCCGCCCTTTTGCCTCTGCTTGCCGGTTGCCAGGTATTTAGCGCTCAACCCCAAGACGAAAGCAGTGCACAAATCCGCCTGCAGGGCGAGCTAAGCCAGGAGGCCGGGCAGTTGTATCTGCGCCCCTGCCAGGAGCAACGCCGCTTCGTGATCAGCAACACCGGCAACAGCGAACTCCCCCGCGAGGCCGCCGAACTGCTGGCCGACGGCGCGCGCAGCCTGTTCGTCGATCTGCGCGGCAGTCTGCAAGCAAGCGAGCAAACCGGCGTCGATGGCAAATTCGTACCCAGCCAGGTGTATCGCCTGCAGGCACAAGGCCCGGGCTGCGTCGACCCCAACTTCAAGCGCACGACCCTGCGCGCCAGCGGCCAAGAGCCGGGCTGGAGCGTGGCGGTGAACAGCCTGGGCCTGGTTCTCAATCAACCCGGCCAGCAGCCATTGGCCCTGCCCTACCTGGAAGAGCAGCTGCCCGAAGGCCGCCTGCACCTGAGCAGCGAAGCCAATGGCCAGCGCCTGGAACTCTGGGTAGCGCCACAGCGCTGCGTCGACAGCATGAGCGGCACTGTGCAGCACCTCAGCGCCGAGTTGCGCCTGAATGGCGAAGTGCTGCGCGGCTGCGCCTACTATGGCGGCGCTCGCAATCTGGAATAAGCCCGGCCCGGCTTGCCCAGGCCTGGGCAAGCCGCCGCGTATTTAATCGCCGCGCGCCGATGGCCCTGGCCTAAGCTGAAAGGAACTCAGCCAAAGGGATATCACTATGCTGCGCATTGCCATCAATGGATATGGACGTATCGGCCGCTGCCTGGTGCGCGCGATCTTCGAGCGCGAACTGCAGCAGAAGATCCACCTGATAGCGATCAA
>DASUOY010000537.1:0-2257 GCA_036276395.1 Pseudomonas sp. | reverse complement strand
TTCGGCATCACCGCATCCATGCTGTGGGCGACGGCCACCACGGCGGCCTCCAACGGTTCGGTCAACGCCATGCACGACAGTTTCAGCGCCCTCGGCGGCATGCTGCCGATGCTCAACATGATGCTCGGTGAGGTGATCTTCGGCGGCGTCGGTGCCGGTCTCTACGGCATGCTGCTGTTCGTGCTGATCGCGGTGTTCCTCGCCGGCCTGATGATCGGTCGCAGCCCGGAATACCTGGGGAAGAAGCTCGAAGCCGGCGAAGTGCGTTGGCTGGTCGTCACCCTGCTGGTGATGCCGCTCGGCGTGCTGGTGCTGACTGCCCTGGCGGTAAGCCTGCAAGGCCCGGCGGCGGCCATCAGCAACCCCGGCGCCCACGGCTTTAGCCAGGTGCTGTACGCCTACACCTCGGCCACCGCCAACAACGGCTCGGCGTTCGCCGGTCTCCAAGCGGGCACGCCGTACCACAACCTGATGCTCGGCCTGGCCATGCTGCTCGGTCGCTTCGGCTACATCCTGCCGGTGCTGGCGATCGCTGGCCGTCTGGCGGCGAAGAAGCGTGCGCCGGTAGGCAGCAACAGCTTCCCGACCCACGGCCCGCTGTTTGTCACCCTGCTGTGCCTGACCATCCTGCTGGTCGGCGGCCTGACCTTCCTGCCGGCACTGGCCCTGGGCCCGATCGCCGAGCACTTCGCCATGTTCCAGGGCTTCTAAGGGAGAATCACAATGAATGCCCCCATCCAGGCGCAAAAGCGCGTCAAGGCCGCCAAACAACCGGCCCGCACCAGTTTCGCCGCGCTGTGGCGGCCGGCGCTGCGCCAGGCTTTCGTCAAGCTCGACCCGCGCCAGTTGCTGCGCTCACCTGTGATGCTGGTGGTGGAGCTGACCGCCGTGGTCACCACCGTGCTGTGCTTTATCCCCTCTGCTCAACCAGGAGCGGGCCAGGTCTCCACCGGCCTGGCCGTGCAGATCACCCTGTGGCTATGGTTTACCCTGCTGTTCGCCAACTTCGCCGAGGCCCTGGCCGAAGGCCGTGGCAAGGCCCGCGCCGACAGCCTCAAGGCCGGCAGCCAGGGGCTTAGCGCGCGCCGGCAAAAAGGCCAGCAGTTCGAGACCGTGGCAGCCAGCAGCCTGCGCCGTGGCGATATCGTGCGGGTCGAGATGGGTGAGCTGATTCCTGGCGACGGCGAGGTGGTCGAAGGCATCGCCGCGGTCAACGAGGCGGCGATTACCGGCGAATCGGCGCCGGTGATCCGCGAGTCCGGCGGCGACCGCTCGGCGGTGACCGGCAACACCCGGGTGGTCTCCGACTGGTTGCTGGTGCAGATCACCAGTAACCCCGGCGAGTCGACCCTGGACCGCATGATCGCCCTGGTCGAAGGCGCCAAGCGGCAGAAGACCCCCAACGAGGTGGCGCTCGATACCCTGCTGATCGGCCTGACCCTGATCTTTCTGCTGGTGGTGGCCAGCCTGCAGCCGTTTGCCCGTTATGCCGGCGGCGATCTGCCGCTGGTGTACCTGGCCGCGCTGCTGGTGACGCTGATTCCGACCACCATCGGCGGTCTGCTCTCGGCCATCGGCATCGCCGGCATGGACCGCCTGGTGCGCCTCAATGTGATTGCCAAGTCCGGCCGCGCCGTGGAAGCGGCGGGGGACGTGCATGTGCTGCTGCTCGACAAGACCGGCACCATCACCTTCGGCAACCGTCGTTGCAGCGCCCTGCACCGCGCGCCCGGGGGCAGCGAGCAGGCGCTGAGCACCGCCGCGCTGCTGGCCTCGCTGGCCGACGACACCGCCGAGGGTAAGTCGATCGTCGAGTACCTGCGAGCCTTGGGCCCGATACCTGAGCCGCCGCGCAGTGCGATCAAGTCCATCGCCTTTAGCGCCGAAACGCGCCTGTCCGGCGCCGACTGCGATGGCCATGTGTACCGCAAGGGCGCGGTCGACTCGGTGCTCAACTACCTGAACATGGGCCGCGACGAGATGCCGGCAGCCCTGGCCCGCGAGATCGAGAAGATCGCCCAGAGCGGCGGCACCCCCTTGCTGGTGGCCGGCGATGGCCAGCTGCTGGGCGCCATTCACCTCAAGGACGTGGTCAAACCGGGCATCCGCGAGCGTTTCGCCGAGCTGCGCGCCATGGGCATCCGCACCGTGATGGTGACCGGGGATAACCCGCTGACCGCCGCTGCGATTGCCGCCGAAGCGGGCGTGGATGACCTGATTGCCGAGGCCACGCCGGAGAAGAAGCTGCAGCGCATTC
>DASUOY010000536.1:0-2165 GCA_036276395.1 Pseudomonas sp. | reverse complement strand
CCCGCAGCTGGGTGAGATCCGCAGCAGCACGGGGAGCCCCCTCAAGGTGGACCACAGCCTGCCTACCGTCGGTTCGGTGCAGTTCGATGCCGTGTATGTGCCGGGCGGGGCCAAGAGCGTTGATGCGCTGTGCCAGAACGCCCAGGCCCTGCTGTTCGTCAAAGAGGCCTATAAACACGGCAAGCCCATCGCCGCCACCGACGACGGCGCCATGTTGATCGACAAGGCGGCGCGTGGCACCGCTAACCAGGGCGCGGCCTTTCAAGGCCCGGGGGTGATCAGCGCATCCGGGAAGATGGCCAACGGCGATTTTGTCGAGAGTTTTCTCGCCGCGATCGCCAAGCACCGCATAAGCGAGCGCCCGGATATGGACGCGATAGTGGCCTGAACTGCTGAGGCTCAGCGCCGTGGGAAAATGCTTCGACCGGCCGCACACCGCGACCGGTCGATTTTTTTCAGCTTCGTCTAGTCAAGGCCCGGCCCAGCAGGAAGGCGATGGCGGCCCCGGCGCCCAGGGCTTTCCAGGGCTGCTCGCGGACATAGGCATTGGTCACCACGGCAGTCTGCCGGGCACGCTGGATAACGTTCTGTCCGCCCGCCTCGGTGGCAGCCTTGACCGTGGCAATGCGCGTGCTCAGCTTGAACCTGGCCTGGGCCAGCTCATCGCCGGTGAGGCTGGTGGCATCCTTGACCAGTCCCTCGATGTCGGCCAGAAAGCTGTGAACCTCCCGGGAAACATGGGCCGATGACGGGGCGGCCTCGCCTCCGGACGTGGGGCCCGCGACTATAGGGCCAATGCCGATGCCGGGGCTGTTGACCGCGGAACTTCCTGTGGTGGTTGGATTGTGCATGGTGACTCCTGTTAGCGATGTTTCTGCCGCATGGCGACTATTGCGCAGTGGCTGCCAAGGCAGTCCGACTAGCGCCGTGAGCCACTACCCTGGGCGCCAAACGCCTAAGCGTCTGTGCGTCAGCCAACGCTGGCGGTTGGCCACTTGGCCGTGAGCAGGGGGCCATGTTTTGCAGGGTGCGCTGTGCGTCCCAGGCGACAGGTACCGGGGCCATAGTCTGAGAAATTTCCGGCTACATCAGCTGGGCAATCAGCACCGCGTTGGTATAGATCAGGCAGCCATCGCTTGCCCGGTGGCCAACCAGGTGGAACTGGCCACGTTGATCATCGGGGCGCAAATACACCCGCAGCTTGCAATCTGCGAGGGGGCCGCAGTCCTGCGGCAAGCGCAAATCCAGCGTGGCCATATCGACCTCGACCATGACATCTGGCTCATGGGTCCTCTGCAGATGCTCCTCGGCTTGCTCCAGGCGTAGATGGTCGTTGCCATTGAGGTAGAAATGGATCTGCTGCAACGGGGTGGATCTTTGCGTGCTGTGGGCTTTGCACCAGCCTTCGATACTGAGACTGCTCATGGGTGATCTCCTGGGCGCTATGGCAGCAACTGCCAGACCTCGGTATCGGCCAACTGCCTAGCGCTGACGTGGCGCGGCGCGCCGTGGATGGGGGAGGGCTAAGGCGTCTGCAGCCCTGGCTTACAGATCGCTGCTGGACGGCGGCAGGCGGCGCGGTTCGGTTGAGGTGGAGCGCAGCAGCTTGGCCAGCAGCAAGGCACCGCTGAGGGTGCTTATAAAGCGCGGGCCGAACAGCATCAGCGCGGCTTGCGAGGCCAGGCGCATCGCCACGGCGGGGCGCTGGGTCAGCAGGCGCATGGTCATGCTGCGCGGGAACTGATTGTCCTCGCTAGCCTGTGGCGCCAGCAGGTGGCCGATGCGCAGGCGTTGCAGGAACAACCTGCGGCGTAGCGCCTGGCGTTGTTCCAGGCGCGCGAGTGCGGTGAGCGTGCTCATAGGGTGCTCTTGATAAGGGCGATATCGGCGGCCAACTCGGCGCGGGTAGCAGCAAAACTCGTGCTGCCTTTGTCCAGCAGGCTGTGCAAATGACGCCAGGCGAGGGCGCCCGCGAGGCCATGCAGGCATAACAGGCCCAGCAGCGCGTGGATTCGGTAGGGCGTTGCCCAGCTCAATGCCACCACCAGGGTGTTGCCCAGCAGCATAAAGCACAGCAGGAAGGCAAAGCCGAAGAGGGTGGTCAGCAGCATACGCAGCAGGCGCTGCCGTTCTTCCGCCCATTCCAGGCAAACCAACTGCCCATG
>DASUOY010000535.1:0-7092 GCA_036276395.1 Pseudomonas sp. | reverse complement strand
TCGTTCCAGGGCAGCTTGATCTTGTTGCGTTCGGCCAGGGCGAACAGCAGCTCGGGTTCCAGGGAGCCTTCCAGATGCAGGTGCAGTTCGGCCTTGGGTAGGGCGTTGAGCCAGTCGTACATGGATAAGTTCTCTTTATCAGGCGATCACGATCTGCTGCGCGTCGGCTAAACGGCGTTGAAAAACGACCTCGGAATGCTCATTTACAGCTCGTAAACTCCGCTTCCTCGGCCGTTTTCGCCACCGTTTATCTCTAGCTCGCGAGATCGTGAGCAGGTTCTGTTCAGTTTAACCGCTCGGACAGCTTTTCTTCCGCCAGTCTAGCCTGCCGCTGGCGATCAGCTGCGCCGCAGCACGCTGCGCCCGCGGCTGATATCGGCCAGCAGGCGCTGCAGGTCGGCGAAGCGCGCCTCGGGCAGCGCCAGCTGCAACTCGGCGCCGTCGGCGTCGAAGCGTTCGCTTTCCAGCAGGCAGTCCAGCTCGCCCAGGCGCGCCTTGAGCAGCGCCAGTTCGGCGAAGCCGCAGTGGCAGCTGCAGGCCGTGCGGCTGACCAGTTCAATGCGCTCGGCCCCTTGCAGGCACTTGTTCGCCGCGCCGCCGTAAGCCCGGGCCAGGCCGCCAGTGCCGAGCTGGATGCCGCCGTACCAGCGGATCACCAGCACCGCCACGCGGTCGCAATCCTGAGCTTCAATGGCGGCGAGGATCGGCCGGCCGGCGGTGCCGCCGGGCTCGCCGTCGTCGCTGAATCGGTATTGCTGGCCGACCTTCCAGGCCCAGCAGTTATGCGAGGCGCCGGCGTCGCTGCTGCGCTCGATAAAGGCCGCCGCTTCGGCCGCGCTGGCCACCGGCGCGGCCAGGGCGATAAAGCGGCTCTTGCGGATTTCCTCGCGGTATTCGCCGGGGGCTAGCAGGGTAAAAGGCATGGGGCTGGGTGGCTCAGGCGCTCGGTGGGGTGAGGCCGCAGCCCTTGAGGATGATGCGCACCAGATTGTCGCCGGCCACTTCGAAGTCCTGCTTGGTCAGGCGCGAGGCGCCGGTAACGCGGCAGATCTGCGAGGCGAAGTCGGCGTAGTGCTGGGTGCTGCCCCACAGCAGGAAGATCAGGTGCACGGGGTCCACCGGGTCCATCTTGCCGGCGGCGCTCCAGGCCTCGAACACCGCGGCGCGGCCACGGAACCAGGTCTGATAGTCCTGGTTGAGCAGTTGCGAGAGGTTTTCCCCGCCGCTGATCACTTCCATGGCGTAGATGCGCGAGGCTTTCGGGTGGCGCCGGGAGAACTCCAGCTTGGCGCGAATATAGCGGGCCAGGGCCTCGGCCGGATCGTCGGCCACCGTCAGGCTGTTAAAGGTGCTGTCCCATAGCTCGAGGATATTGGCCAGCACCGCCTGGTACAGGCCCAGCTTGTTGTTGAAGTAGTAGTGCAGGTTGGCCTTCGGCAGACCGACGTTCTGCGCGATGGTGTTCATGCTGGTGCCCTTGAAACCGTGGCGGGCGAATTCGTCTTCGGCGGCCTTGATGATGGCCTCTTCGTTCTTCTGGCGAATGCGCCCGGCAGGTTTGCCGGCGGGGTTGGCACTGTGCGCGGATACTTCAACAGTCATGGGCTATTCCGGGCTGGTCAGGTTTGCAGACGCAGCACTGATACCCCAGCGGCGCGGAGGTGACAAGCCAAAAGGGGCTAAAAAGCGCGATAAGTGCCATTTCATAGGGTATTTGCACCGTCTTTGGGCATATTTTCGGGCGCGAGGCCCATGCCCGCCGTAGGGTGCGCCGCGCGCACCAGAGCCTCAGGCTTGCGCCGGTGCGCATGGCGCACCCTACCCTTAGCATTTCGCCCAGGTGCGTTCAGCCGTTTGCCGCCAGCGCGTCGAGAAAGGTTTCCAGCACCAGATGCGGGCGGCGGCCCTTGCGCGTCACCGAGGCCAGGCTGACGTCATAGAAGCGGCTGGCCGGCTTGAGCACGCGCAGGCGGCCCTGCTGCACCCAGGCCTGGGCGTAGTGGTCGGGCAGGTAGCCGATATAGCGCCCGGTAAGGATAAGGAAGGCCATGCCTTCGCGGTCCGAGGCGCTGGCCGTGCAGTTCAGCGCCTGGTAATGGCTCTGCACCTCGGGCGGCAGGCGGAAGGTCGGCGCTATGGCCTCCTGGGCGTTCAGCCGGGCGTCCTCCAGTTGCTGGTCGTCGACATAGAACAGCGGGTGACCCACCGCGCAGTACAGCAGCGAGCGCTCGTCATACAGGTGCTGGTATTCCAGGCCGGACAGCGCATGGCTCTGCGGCACCACGCCGATATGCAGGCGGCCGTCCAGCACGCCTTGCTCCACCTCGCTGGGCGGCGTCATGCGGATATGGATGCGCACGTCCGGGCCCTGGGCCTTGAGCCGCGCCAGGGCGTTGGTGATGCGCATATGCGGCACCGTCACCAGGTTGTCGGTCAGGCCGATATTCAGCTCGCCGCGCAGGTGCTGGTGCAGGCCGTTGACCTCAGTGCGAAAGCTCTCCAGTGCCGTCAGCAACTGCTGGGTGCTCTGGTACACCTCGCGGCCTTCCTCGGTCAGGGCAAAGCCGGCGCGCCCGCGCTGGCACAGGCGCAGGCCCAGGCGCTGTTCCAGGTCGCTCATCTGCTGGCTGATGGCCGAGCGGCCAATCCCCAGGGCGCTTTCCGCGGCGGAAAAACCGCCGCACTCCACCACGCTGCGAAACAGCTTGAGCAGGCGGATATCAAAATCACTGACCTGGGCCAGCGGGTCGGGGCGGCGAGTGCTCATCGGTTACGGCTCATTGTTTAGTGGTTGCTTAACTAAAGATAAGAAGAGTCTTGTTTTCATGACTCTAAGCCCGTGGCACCTTTACTGGCAACAACAGACAACGAATCCCTTAAGGGAGAGCCGCAATGAATATGCCGCAGACCGCCACCCCGTCCCTGGCCAGCCAGCTCAAGCTGGATGCCCACTGGATGCCGTTTTCCGCCAACCGCAACTTCAAGCGCGACCCGCGCATCATCGTTGGCGCCGACGGCAACTACTTTATCGACGACAAGGGCCGGCGCATCTTCGACAGCCTGTCCGGGCTGTGGACCTGCGGCGCCGGGCATAACCGCACTGAGATTCAGGAAGCGGTGGCCAAGCAGCTGGGCACCCTGGATTACGCCCCGGGCTTCCAGTACGGCCACCCGTTGTCCTACCAGCTGGCGGAGAAAATCACCGAGCTGACCCCGGCCGGCCTCGACCATGTGTTCTACACCGGTTCCGGCTCCGAGTGCGCCGACACCTCGGTGAAGATGGCCAAGGCTTACTGGCGCCTGAAAGGCCAGCCGAGCAAGACCAAGTTTATCGGCCGCGCCCGTGGCTACCACGGCGTGAATATCGCCGGCACCAGCCTCGGCGGCATCGGCGGCAACCGCAAGATGTTCGGCCAGATGATGGACGCCGACCACCTGCCGCACACCCTGCAGCCGCACCTGGCCTACACCAAGGGCATGGCCGCGACCGGCGGCGTGGAGCTGGCCAACGAACTGCTAAAACTGATCGAACTGCACGACGCCTCGAACATCGCCGCCGTCATCGTCGAGCCGATGTCCGGCTCCGCCGGCGTCATCGTGCCGCCAGTCGGCTACCTGCAGCGCCTGCGCGAGATCTGTACCCAGCACAATATCCTGCTGATCTTCGACGAAGTGATCACGGCCTTCGGCCGCATGGGCAAATGGACCGGCGCCGAATACTTCGGCGTAACCCCGGACCTGATGAACACCGCCAAGCAGATCACCAACGGCGCAATTCCCCTGGGCGCGGTTATCGCCTCCAGCGAGATCTACAACACCTTTATGAACCAGGCCATCCCCGAGCATATGGTCGAGTTCGGCCACGGCTACACCTACTCGGGCCACCCGGTAGCCTGCGCCGCCGGTCTGGCGACCCTGGAGCTGCTCAAGCGCGACCACCTGATCGAGCAGTCCGCCGCCCTGGCGCCGGTATTCGAAGACAAGCTGCACGGCCTCAAAGGCAGCAAGCATGTAGTGGATATCCGCAACTGCGGCCTGGCCGGCGCGATCCAGATCGCCCCGCGCGATGGCGACCCGGTGATCCGTCCGTTCGAGGCTGGCATCAAGCTGTGGAACGCCGGCTTCTACGTGCGCTTCGGTGGTGACACCCTGCAGTTCGGGCCAACCTTCAACACCAAGCCCGAGCAACTGGACAGCCTGTTCAACGTCGTCGGCGACGTGCTCAACCAGCTGGATTAATCCGCGCGGGGCGCCGGCCAGCGCGCCCTTAAGCCACAACAGAATTCGTAATTGGAGTTAGCTATGAGCCTTATCCCGCACCTGATCCACGGCGAACACGTGACCGGCACCGGTCGCAGCGCCGCCGTCTTCAACCCGTCCACCGGCGATTCCACCAGCCAGGTCGCCCTGGCCGACCGCGCCACCATGCAACTGGCCATCGACTCGGCCAAGAGCGCCTTCCCGGCCTGGCGCAACACCCCGCCGGCCAAGCGCGCCCAGGTGATGTTCCGCTTCAAGCAGCTGCTCGAGCAGCACGAAGCGACCATCTCCAAGCTGATCAGCCAGGAGCACGGCAAGACCCTGGAAGACGCCGCCGGTGAACTCAAGCGTGGCATCGAGAACGTCGAATTCGCCTGCGCCGCCCCGGAAATCCTCAAGGGCGAGTACAGCCGCAACGTCGGCCCGAATATCGACGCCTGGAGCGACCTGCAACCGATCGGCGTAGTCGCCGGCATCACCCCGTTTAACTTCCCGGCCATGGTGCCGCTGTGGATGTACCCGCTGGCCATCGTCTGCGGCAACTGCTTTATCTTGAAGCCGTCCGAGCGCGACCCAAGCTCCACCCTGTATATCGCCGACCTGCTGCAAGAGGCCGGCCTGCCCAAAGGCGTGCTCAACGTGGTGCACGGCGACAAGGAAGCGGTGGATGCGCTGATCGAAGCGCCGGAAGTCAAAGCCCTGAGCTTTGTCGGCTCGACGCCTATCGCCGAATACATCTACAGCGAAGGCACCAAGCGCGGTAAGCGCGTACAGGCCCTGGGCGGCGCGAAGAACCACGCCGTGCTGATGCCCGACGCCGACCTGGACAACGCCGTCAGCGCGCTGATGGGCGCCGCCTACGGCTCCTGCGGCGAGCGCTGCATGGCCATCTCGGTGGCCGTGTGCGTGGGCGACCAGATCGCCGATGCCCTGGTGCAGAAAATCGTGCCGCAGATCAAAGGCCTGAAAATCGGCGCCGGCACCAGCTGCGGCCTGGATATGGGCCCGCTGGTTACCGCCGCTGCGCGGGACAAGGTCAAGGGCTATATCGACGCCGGTGTCGCCCAGGGCGCCGAACTGGTGGTCGACGGCCGCGATCTGGTGGTGGCAGGCCATGAAAATGGCTACTTCGTCGGCGGCACCCTGTTCGACAAGGTGACCCCGGACATGACCATCTACACCGACGAAATCTTCGGCCCGGTACTGTGCATCGTCCGCGTCAACAGCCTGGAAGACGCCATGCAGTTGATCAACGACCACGAATACGGCAACGGCACCTGCATCTTCACCCGCGACGGTGAGTCGGCCCGCCTGTTCTGCGACGAGATCGAAGTCGGCATGGTCGGCGTCAACGTACCGCTGCCGGTACCGGTCAGCTACCACAGCTTCGGCGGCTGGAAGCGCTCGCTGTTCGGCGACCTGCACGCCTACGGCCCGGACGGTGTGCGCTTCTACACCCGCAAAAAGGCCATCACCCAGCGCTGGCCGCAGCGCGCCAGCCACGAGGCGGCGCAGTTTGCCTTCCCAAGCAATGGCTAAGTAACACCCAAGGGGGCTGGTCGCAGGATCAGCCCCCTTTTTTGAATTTCCGGAGGATGGGTTTAGCCTGGCGATACCCATCACCACAGTCTTACGCAGTAAAACCAGCCGCGCGGGCGCGGCGTTGGTGCAGTGACCCGGCCTGGCCGGTTACGGCACCCCTTGGGTGAGCGGGTTCAGGGTTTCCTGACCCGCAAGCCCGCTCTCCCAAGGGCAGCCCACTTCAATTGACTATGAAGAGGACTCCTTGCAATGAGCAAACCCATGATCGGCCTACCCCTGTGCCGTTGGCAGCTGACCAGCCGTGATATCGGCTGGTTTCACCTGGTCGGTGAGAAGTACATCCACGCGGTCACCGGCTTCGGTGCCTTCCCGCTGATGATCCCGGCCTTCGGCGACGATCTGGATATGGACACCGTGCTGGATAACGTCAGCGGCATCATGTTCGGCGGCTCGCTGTCCAACGTGCACCCCAGCTTCTACGGCGACGAGCACCCGGGCCTGGGCCTGGCCGACCAACCCCGCGACGCCACCGTGCTGCGCCTGATGCGCGCCTGCCTGGAGCGCGGTATTCCCTTCCTCGGCATCTGCCGCGGTGTGCAGGAGATGAACGTGCTGTTCGGCGGCACCCTGCACCGCGAGGTGCATAACGTGGACGGCCGCCTGGACCACCGTGAGGTCAAGGACGTACCGGACGACGTGGCCTACGGCCCTATCCACAAGGTGTCCCTGACCGAGGGCGGTGTGTTGCACAAGCTGCTCGGCGAGCGTCAGATCGAAGTCAATTCGCTGCATGGCCAGGGTATCGATCGCCTGGGCGAAGGTTTGCAGGTTGAGGCGGTATGTGAGGACGGGCAGATCGAGGCGGTCAGCGTGATCGGCGCCAAGGCCTTTGCCGTTGGGGTGCAGTGGCATCCCGAGTATCGCTATTGGGAGAAGGCGGATTACAACACCTTGTTGCAGGCCTTCCATAATGCGGCCAGGGAGTATCAGGCGAGCAAGTTGGTTAAGCGGAGGGAGACTGCGGAGGCCTGAATATAGGTTCTATTTCTAGATATTAAAAGGCCCGCAAAGTTGCGGGCTTTTTAATAAGTCGCGGGGTTAACCTTTCAGGCTTTTAAATATTTTCCCGATTTGCTCGACTCCGTCGTATGCGGACGGGATATTTCCTTCATCTGAAACTACCCCGGAAAAAATAATGCTCTCGAATTTATCCAAAGAACCAGCATCTTTTTTCTTTATTTCGGTGGAGTAGTCTGCGTAGCTTTGGATGAATCGGCAAAGAGTTTTTCT
>DASUOY010000534.1:0-3318 GCA_036276395.1 Pseudomonas sp. | reverse complement strand
GGAGAACTTCGGCGCCTTTGCCGCGGCCTTCGATGCCGAGGTGCGCAGGCAGCTCTGCGCTGATGATCTGACTGGCCGGCTGCTGTCCGATGGTGCCTTGTCCATCGAGGAATTCCACCTGCCGCTGGCCAAGGAACTGCGCAATGCCGGGCCCTGGGGCCAGCACTTCCCGGAGCCGTTGTTTCATGGCGTGTTTCAGCTGGTGCAGCAGCGCATCGTCGGTGAGCGCCATCTCAAGGTGGTGCTGAAAAGCGAATGCGGCAGCGTGCAGCTTGATGGCATCGCCTTCGGTGTGGACCGCGAGATATGGCCGAACCCGACGGTACGCTGGGTGGAGTTGGCCTACAAACTGGACGTCAACGAGTACCGTGGGCAGGAGACGGTGCAGCTATTGATCGCCCATATTCAGCCGCGCTGAGCAGTCTACTCAGCCGCGTGGTGCGGCAGGCGCCGAGCCATCGGCCAGGGCCCGCTCGCTCAGTTCGTTCCAGCGGGCGAGAAACTGTGGTGGCTGGCTGACGCGCTGCGGGGCCTTGGCCAGAAATACCCCGAGATCGTTGAAGGAATACACCGGCAGCAGGTCGCGACGTTCGCTGGCCGGGCGGATGCGCGGGTCGAGGTTGTCGAGGATCAGTGGCGCGGCGCTGGCGCTTGGGTAGTAGGCCAGCACCATATGCGCCTGGTTTTGCTTGAGCGCTTTGACGAAGGTCAGGCGCAGCTTCTCGCTCGGCACGCCCATGCGCACCAGGCTGAAGTATTTGGCGATGGCGAAATCTTCGCAGTCGCCGCGACCGCGGCTGATGGCCTGTGCCGGAGTGGCCCAGAAATCGTCCTGGCCCCAGATATCGCGGTCATCGGCATGGCTTACGGCGCGATTGATAAAGCGGTTCACTTCTGCAAGCTTGCTCAGCTCATCCAGGCTGTTGCCGTGTTCGATCAGGCTGTTCCAACTGGCCAGCTTGGCGTCGCCTATGGCGTTGTCCAGGGCGCTGGTTGGCTGCTGGGGCTGGGCGCTGCTCAGGCTGGCCGCCAGATAGAGGAATGCCGCCAGGGCGATGCGCAAGGCGCGTGCGCTGGGGAGCATGGGGCGGCGTGGGGAAAGTCGCGGCATGGTTGGCAAGCATTCCGTTGAGCTGTCAGAGCATCCATGGCCTGCAGCTGGTTTCTTATCGTTCTTGCGCCATCCTGGCGGCGTCAAATACTGAGCGCCTGGGGCGAGTTGTGATCCTAGCGACTTTTCGCACAATCGTTTGATTGATAGCTGGCGAATTTCCGGGACTGCGACGCGCCGCACATTTTGCTGGCGTCATTGCGTTGGCATAAAAAAACCGGCCGAAGCCGGTTTTCCAGGGATGGCTATCTGTACGAGGTCAGTGTTTGAACATCACATGGCGGATCGCGGTGTAGTCCTCCAGCCCATACATGGACATGTCCTTGCCGTAGCCGGAGAGCTTCTGCCCGCCGTGGGGCATTTCGTTGACCAACATAAAGTGCGTGTTGACCCAGGTGCAGCCGTATTGCAGGCGTGCGGCGAAGCGGTGGGCGCGGCCGACGTCGTTGGTCCACACCGAGGAGGCCAGGCCGTAGTCGGAATCATTGGCCCAGGCCAGGGCCTGGGCTTCATCGTCGAAGGGGGTGACCGAGACCACCGGGCCGAACACTTCGCGGCGCACTATCTCGTCGTCCTGGCGTGCGCCGGCGAGCACCGTGGGCTGGAAGAAGAAGCCGGCCCCGGCGACCGCCTTGCCGCCGGTGACCACTTCGATATGCGCCTGGGCGCTGGCGCGCTCGACAAAGCCGGCCACGCGCTCGCGGTGCAGGTCGGTGATCACCGGACCGAGCTCGGTGCTCGGGTCGTTCTGCAGGCCGTATTTGATGCTGCCGACGGCGGCGCCCAACTCGGCGACGAACTTCTCGTAGATGCCTTTCTGCGCGTAGATGCGGCAGGCCGCGGTGCAGTCTTGCCCGGCGTTGTAGAAGCCGAAGGTGCGGATGCCCTCCACGGCGGCGGCGATGTCGGCGTCATTGAAGATGATCACCGGCGCCTTGCCGCCCAGCTCCATATGCATGCGTTTCACCGTGGCGGCGGTGCTGGAGATGATGTTGGAGCCGGTGGCCACCGAACCTGTGAGCGACACCATGCGCACCTTCGGGTGGGTCACCAGCGGGCTGCCGACGCTCGGGCCGCGGCCGAAGACGATATTGACCACCCCGGCGGGGAAGATCTCGGCAATAAACTCGGCCAGCTTCAGCGCGGTCAGTGGCGTCTGCTCGGACGGCTTGAGTACCACCGTATTGCCCGCGGCCAGGGCCGGCGCGAGTTTCCAGGCCGCCATCATCAGCGGGTAGTTCCACGGCGCAATAGAAGCAACGACACCAATAGCATCGCGGCGGATCATCGAGGTGTGCCCCGGCAGGTATTCGCCGGCGGCGCTGCCGCTCATGCAGCGGCTGGCACCGGCGAAGAAGCGGAACACGTCGGCCACCGCCGGGATCTCGTCGTTCAGCGCGCAGGCATAGGGCTTGCCGCAGTTGTCCGATTCCAGCTTGGCCAGCTCCTCGGCGTGCGCCTCGATCTTGTCGGCCAGGCGCAACAGCAGCAGGGCGCGGTCTTTCGGCGCGGTCTGCGACCAGCTGGCGAAGGCTTCGTCGGCGGCGCGCACGGCGGCGTCCACCTGCTCGCCGCTGGCTTCATTGATATGCAGCAGTGGCGCGCCGAGGGCCGGGTTGAGTACCGCCTGGCTGGGGCCAGTACCGTCGACCAGTTGGCCATTGATCAGCAGTTTGCTTGGCATTGCGAGATCCTCTGGGGCTAGGAATAAGTGGGCAGTACCGGCGCTCTATTTGCCGCCGCTGCCGGCGACGCTTTCGCCGCCACGGGTCAGGTAATAGGCACCGAGAATCGGCAGCATGGTCACCAGCATCACCAGCATGGCCACCACGTTGGTTACCGGCACATCGCGCGGGCGGCTCAACTGGTTGAGCAGCCACAGCGGCAATGTGCGTTCGTGGCCGGCGGTGAAGGTGGTGACGATGATCTCGTCGAACGACAGGGCAAAGGCCAGCATGCCGCCGGCCAGCAGGGCCGAGCCGAGGTTCGGCAGGATGATGTAGCGGAAGGTCTGCCAGCCGTCGGCGCCCAAGTCCATCGAGGCCTCAATCAGGCTGTGGCTGGTACGCCTAAAGCGCGCGATGACGTTGTTGTAGACAATCACCACGCAGAAGGTGGCGTGGCCGATGATGATGGTCAGCATCCCCGGCTCTATGCCCAGGGTCTTGAACGCGGAGAGCAGGGCGATGCCGGTGACTATGCCGGGC
>DASUOY010000533.1:0-19956 GCA_036276395.1 Pseudomonas sp. | reverse complement strand
TGCGGTAGTCGTCGATCTTGGCCTGCACATCGTCCACCGAGTGGCGTACGGCGTTGGTCAGGGCTTCGGCATACAGCTCGCGGGTGGTGCGCTGCTTGCCGATCTGCTGATACATGATTGGCTGAGTGCCGTTCGGCTCGTCGGCCTCGTTGTGGCCGCGCCGGCGGTAGCAGACCAGGTCGATAACCACGTCACGCTTGTACTGCATGCGGTAATCGACAGCCAGCTGGGTAACGAACAGCACCGCTTCCGGGTCATCACCGTTCACGTGCAGGATCGGCGCCTGGATCATCTTCGCCACATCGGTGCAGTACTCGGTGGAGCGCGAGTCTTCCGGGTTGCTGATGGTGAAACCGACCTGGTTGTTGATCACGATATGGATGGTGCCGCCCGTCTTGAAGCCACGGGTCTGCGACATCTGGAAGGTTTCCATGACCACGCCCTGACCGGCAAACGCCGCATCGCCGTGCAGGGAAACCGGCAGCACCTTCTCACCGGTCGCATCGCTGCGACGATCCTGGCGAGCGCGTACCGAACCTTCGACCACCGGAGAAACGATCTCCAGGTGCGAGGGGTTGAACGCCATGGCCAGGTGCACTTCGCCGCCCGGGGTCATCACGTTGGAGGAGAAGCCCTGGTGGTATTTCACGTCACCGGAGGACAGACCCTCGGTCTTCTTGCCTTCGAACTCGTCGAACAGGTCGCGCGGGTTCTTGCCGAAGGTGTTGACCAGGACGTTGAGGCGGCCGCGGTGGGCCATGCCGATAACGATTTCCTTGGTGCCGTAGGAGCCGGAACGCTGGATCACTTCATCGAGCAGTGGAATCAGGCTCTCGCCACCTTCCAGACCGAAACGCTTGGTGCCCGGGTATTTGGTGCCCAGGTACTTTTCCAGGCCTTCTGCCGCAGTCAGGCGCTCGAGCAGATGGCTCTGTACTTCGAGGGAAAACTGCGGGCGACCGCGTACGCTTTCCAGGCGCTGCTGGAACCAGCTGCGTTGCTCGGAGTCGACGATATGGGTGAACTCGGCACCTATGGTGCGGCAATATGTCTGCTGCAAAGCATCGCGAATTTCGCGCAGAGTAGCCTCTTCCTTACCGATGAACAGGCCACCGGTGCGGAAGGTGGTGTCCAGATCGGCGTCGGTCAAACCATAGTGGTTGATCGACAGGTCAGCCGGAGCCGGACGTTTCCAGAGGCCAAGCGGATCGAGCTGAGCAGCCTGATGGCCGCGCATGCGATAGGCCTGAATCAGACGCAGGACTTCAACTTGCTTCTTTTCATGCTCGCTGCTGACGCTACCGGCGGACACCGGTTGGGCGCGGCGCTGGTTTTTAGCGAGCAGGACGAAATGATCGCGAATCGTCGAATGCGATACGTCTGTGGCGGCGCTGCCGTCAGCCGGCAACTTCTGGAAGTAAGTGCGCCACTCTTCTGGCACAGCGTTGGGATCGTGCAGGTAAAGCTCATAGAGCTCTTCCACATAGGCAGCGTTACCACCGGATAGGTGGGCACTGTCCCACATGCGCTGCATCACGCTTTCTTGCATGCTTGGTCACCCTCGGTAAGGGGACACCACCGGCGTAGAAACCGCATAACTTGCTAGTCCTGAAGCAGCGACTGGTAAGCCACTACGGATCCCGCAGATAGTCCGGGCACCAGCCCGGATGCCCCTGCTGGTCGTCATATTTTTCGAATTAAGAACCGCCGCTTTGTGAGCTGCAGCCCTTGTTAAAACTGCGGCACCGGGTTGAAACCAGTGCCGCAGGTGTTACAGGTCTAGCAAACAACCGTGAATCAGGTACCGCTTTGCAGCAGCATGTTGCGCACGTGACCGATGGCCTTGGTCGGGTTCAGACCCTTGGGGCACACGTTCACGCAGTTCATGATGCCGCGGCAACGGAACACGCTAAACGGATCGTCCAGCGCAGCCAGGCGCTCTTCGGTCTGGGTATCGCGGCTGTCGGCCAGGAAACGGTAGGCTTGCAGCAGCGCAGCCGGGCCGAGGAACTTGTCCGGGTTCCACCAGAACGACGGGCAGCTGGTGGAGCAGCACGCGCACAGAATGCACTCGTACAGACCGTCCAGTTTCTCGCGTTCTTCCGGCGACTGCAGACGCTCGATGGCCGGAGCCGGCGTGTCGTTCTGCAAATACGGCTGCACCTTCTCGTATTGCTTGTAGAAGATGCTCATATCGACAACCAGGTCACGAATGACTGGCAGGCCAGGCAGCGGACGGATCACCAGCTTGCCGCCCTTGAGGCCGGCCGCCGAAATCGGCGTGATGCAGGCCAGGCCGTTCTTGCCGTTGATGTTCATGCCGTCGGAACCACAGACGCCTTCACGGCAGGAACGACGGTAGGAGAAACCCTCGTCCTGTTCCTTGATCAGCGCCAGCACGTCGAGGACCATGATGTCCTTGCCGCCGGTGTCGACCTGGAAGTCCTGCATCAGCGGCGCAGCATCCTGCTCCGGGTTGTAACGATAAACGCTTACTTGCAACAGATTGGCTTGCGACATATCGGCCACCCTTAGTAAGTACGAATCTTGGGTTCAAACGTCGGAACTGTCTTCGGCGAGAAGTTGACGGCACGCTTGCTGACGCGCTTCTCACCCGGGAAGTACAGGGAGTGGCACAGCCAGTTTTCGTCGTCACGTTCTTCGAAGTCTTCACGAGCGTGAGCACCGCGAGACTCCTTACGGACCTCGGCAGCGATCGCGGTGGCTTCAGCCACTTCGAGAAGGTTCTGCAGTTCCAATGCTTCGATACGCGCAGTGTTGAATGCCTGGCTCTTGTCCGCGATCTTGACAGTCGCGATCCGCTCACGCAGGTCGGCCAGTTGGGCGATACCCTTTTGCATGTACTCGCCGGTGCGGAACACACCGAAGTAGTTTTGCATGCACTGCTGCAGTTCTTTACGCAGCGGTGCAACATCTTCACCGGCTTTACGCTCGTTGACGCCAGACAGGCGAGCCAGCGACTGCTCGATGTCGGTTTCGCTGGCGCCACGCACTTCCACGCCTTCTTTCAGCGCTTTTTCCAGATGAATACCGGCTGCACGGCCGAATACCACCAGGTCGAGCAGCGAGTTGCCGCCCAGACGGTTGGCACCGTGTACCGATACGCAGGCCACTTCACCTACAGCGAACAGACCTTCAATGATCTTGTCGTTGCCGTTGGCATCCTGGGTGATGGCCTGGCCGTGGATGTTGGTCGGCACGCCGCCCATCATGTAGTGGCAGGTCGGGATAACCGGAACCGGCGCAACTACCGGGTCAACGTGGGCGAAGGTCTTCGACAGCTCGCAGATGCCTGGCAGACGGCTGTGCAGCACGTCTTCGCCGAGGTGATCGAGCTTGAGCAGCACGTGGTCCTTGTCCGGGCCACAACCGTTGCCGGCGATGACTTCCTTGACCATGGAACGGGCAACCACGTCGCGGCCGGCCAGGTCTTTGGCGTTGGGCGCATAGCGCTCCATGAAACGCTCGCCATGGGCGTTGATCAGGTAGCCACCCTCACCACGGCAACCTTCGGTCACCAGCACACCGGCGCCGGCGATACCGGTCGGGTGGAACTGCCACATCTCGATGTCCTGCACCGGCACGCCAGCACGCAGGGCCATGCCCACGCCGTCACCGGTATTGATCAGGGCGTTGGTGGTGGAGGCGTAAATACGACCGGCGCCGCCAGTGGCCAGAACCACGGCCTTGGAGCGAATGTAAACGGTTTCGCCGGTTTCGATGCAGATGGCGATAACGCCAACGATCGCGCCGTCCTGGTTCTTCACCAGATCGACTGCGTACCACTCGTTGAGGAACGAGGTGCCAGCCTTGAGGTTGGCCTGGTACAGGGTGTGCAGCAGGGCATGACCGGTACGGTCGGCCGCGGCGCAGGTACGGGCAGCCTGGCCACCTTTACCGAAGTCTTTCGACTGACCGCCGAACGGACGCTGGTAGATGCGGCCCTGTTCGGTACGGGAGAACGGCAGCCCCATGTGCTCCAGTTCAAATACAGCTTCCGGACCAACGGAACACATGTATTCGATGGCGTCCTGGTCACCGATATAGTCGGAGCCCTTGACGGTGTCGTACATGTGCCAGCGCCAATCGTCGTTCGGATCGGCCGAGGCGATGGCGCAGGTGATGCCACCCTGAGCGGATACGGTGTGCGAGCGGGTCGGGAAGACCTTGGTGACTACAGCGGTCTTGTGGCCGCCCTGAGCCAACTGCAGCGCAGCGCGCATGCCGGCACCGCCACCACCAACAATGATGGCGTCATAAGAAAGAGTGCGAATGCTTGTCATGGATCAGTTACCCCAAAAAATCTGCACGCCCCAGACGAAGAACGCGAACATGGCAATGCCACACGCGGCCTGGAACAGAAAACGCACGACAGTCGCCCACTTGCCCAGCGCCATCGGCGTCAGGTAGTCGGTGGAAATCGTCCACATGCCAACCCAGGCGTGAGCGCTGAGCGCCACCAGGGTCAACAGGCTGAAGATGCGCATTGCATTATTGGAGAACAGCGCCTGCCACTCGGCATAACCCAGACCTGGGTTGCATACCACGTAGCCAAGCAGAAACAGTACATAAGCCGCGAGAATGACAGCAGATACACGCTGCGCCATCCAGTCATACAGACCCGAACGCGAGAAGTTCGTGACGTTGGTTACCATATCCACACCCCCAGCAGCAGGATCACGATCGCCGAGACGACGAGAACGATTTGCGAGCCCAGCTTGCCGCCTTCCAGCGTCTCACCAATGCCCATGTCCATGATCAAGTGGCGTACACCGGCCACCAGGTGGTACAGCAGAGCGGACAACAGACCCCAAATCACAAACTTGGCCAGCGGGCTGGTCAAACACTCCTGCACCTGGGCAAAGCCCTCTGCGGACGCCAGCGACTTGTCGAGGCCATACAGCAGAATGGCGATACCGACAAAGAGGATGACACCGGAGATACGGTGAAGAATGGACGTGTAAGCAGTGATCGGGAGTTTGATAGTCCTAAGGTCTAGGTTTACAGGTCTTTGGCTATTCACGGCTTTTTTATCACACTGAGAGCCCCTAACTATCAGGGCAAAGTTGTCGGGAAGTGCACTGGTCAGGTACCCATCACCCAAGGAGTGACAACCACCAGAATACGGGCTTAAAGCCCTTGGTAGTCGGGCGCAGAGTATAGACAGTTAGGTTACTAATGACAATGCAAAGCCCCCTACCTAAAAGCGCATTGCACTGCCTTTATAAATGGCGTAAAGGGCACACTATTTTCGTCGAAAACAGCGCGCAAACCCTTCTGCCGCCTGGGTTTTCGCAAATTGACATTCAAATTTATCTCACTATAGTGGTGCGGGCCCTGCGTGGGGGGCTGTCAGATGATTTCAAGCATAACTAGGAGGCCACACATGGCTGACAAAAAAGCGCAGTTGATCATCGAGGGCGCAGCCCCCGTCGAGCTGCCCGTTTTAACCGGCACCGTTGGTCCCGATGTAATTGACGTGCGGGGCTTAACCGCCACGGGCCGTTTCACTTTTGATCCTGGCTTTATGTCCACCGCCTCGTGCGAGTCGAAGATCACTTATATCGACGGCGATCAGGGCATTTTGCTGCACCGCGGCTACCCCATTGAGCAGTTGGCCGACAAGTCTGACTACCTGGAAACCTGCTTCCTGCTGCTGAACGGCGAACTGCCCAGCGCGGAAGAAAAAGCCCAGTTCGTCAGCACCATCAAGAACCACACCATGGTTCACGAGCAGCTGAAGAGCTTCTTCAACGGTTTCCGCCGCGATGCCCACCCGATGGCCATCATGTGCGGTGTAGTAGGTGCCCTCTCGGCCTTCTACCACGACTCGCTGGACATCAATAACCCGCAGCACCGTGAAGTCTCGGCCATGCGCCTGGTGGCCAAGATGCCAACCATCGCCGCCATGGCCTACAAGTACTCCATGGGCCAGCCGATGATGTACCCGCGTAACGACCTGAACTACGCGGAAAACTTCCTGCACATGATGTTCAACACCCCGTGCGAGATCAAACCGATCAGCCCGGTGCTGGCCAAGGCCATGGATAAGATCTTTATCCTCCACGCCGACCATGAGCAAAACGCCTCCACCTCCACCGTGCGTCTGGCCGGTTCTTCGGGTGCCAACCCGTTCGCCTGTATCGCCGCCGGTATCGCCGCCCTCTGGGGCCCGGCCCACGGTGGTGCCAACGAAGCCGTGCTGAGCATGCTGGATGAGATCGGCAGCGTCGATAACATCGACAAGTACATCGCCAAGGCCAAGGACAAGAACGATCCGTTCAAGCTGATGGGCTTCGGTCATCGCGTTTACAAGAACCGCGACCCGCGCGCCACCGTGATGAAGAAGACCTGCGACGAAGTGCTGGCCGAACTGGGCATCAAGAACGACCCGCAGCTGCAACTGGCCATGCGCCTGGAAGAGATCGCCCTCACCGATCCGTACTTCAAGGAACGC
This sequence comes from Pseudomonas sp., assembly GCA_036276395.1. Lineage (GTDB taxonomy): Bacteria > Pseudomonadota > Gammaproteobacteria > Pseudomonadales > Pseudomonadaceae > Aquipseudomonas. The sequence goes on along the minus strand of DASUOY010000533.1, from coordinate 13,478 downwards.
AACCTGTACCCGAACGTCGACTTCTACTCGGGCATCATCCTCAAGGCCATCGGCATTCCGACCAGCATGTTCACCGTGATCTTCGCCATGGCGCGTACCGTCGGCTGGATCTCGCACTGGAAAGAAATGCTCTCCAGCCCGTACAAGATTGGCCGTCCACGCCAGCTGTACACCGGCTACCCGCAGCGCGACCTGAAAAAATAAGGATCGCACTGCAACAAAAAAGGCTGCCCTCGGGCAGCCTTTTTTATGTTCAGCACGTCCATGTGCGCCCCAGGGCCGCCGCAGGGCGAGGCCAGGCGATTTCTTGCAGCTAAACGCTTAACGCCGCTCGGCCAGCTCGCGCAAATCGCGCAGCGTATTGAACGGCGCATCAAGCACAAAGCGATTGGCCAGCCAGGACGGCACACTGCCGCCAGGCTCCGAATGCACCTGATAGATCACCTCGACCTCACCGCCCTGGCGTGGCGTCAAGATCCAGTGGCCTTCCACCTTGCTGACGCGCACGAAGCCGGGCTGTAGCGGCAGATAATCGGCAACCCCCAGCAAGATGCGCGTGACACTGCCGTCAGCGCCGCGCCGGGTAGTCACCTGCAGCACCGAATCACGCGGCTGCACCGGCCAGGGCGTGTAGAAACGGCTATAGGTCCAGCTCAAGTCGCCCTGCTGCTTGAGCAGCCGCTGTTCGGTGCAGGCATGAATCCAGGCGCAGGCCGCGCTGACATCCTCCTGCAGGGACAAGAGCCTGGACATCGGCGCGCGCACCCGGGTCACCCCGCGAAAAGCCTGGAAACTGGAACCCGCAATTGGCTGCAGATAGACCTGAATGCCCGCCTCGTCCCTGACCAGGCGCCACTCGCCAGCCTGCGCCTGGCCCCAGGCAAACAGCGCAGCAACCACCAGCGGCACCCGCGCCCACCTGTTCATCCCGCCTCCGCTGTCATGCCATCGATACGGCACAGTATCAGACTGCAACGGCCGTGCTTTGCTCCAGCCAGCCCAGCAGATGAATCGCCTCTTCGCGGCTCGCGCCACAAACCTCTGGGTCGGCGTCAAAGGCCGAACACACCGCCGGTCGCTCGGGCTGGCCGAAGATTGCGCAATAGTGTTCCACCGTGAGCTGCGCGCACCTAACCCCGGCGGGCTTGCCCTGGGGCATACCGGGTATTGGAGAGCTGATCGAAGGGGCAATGCAGCAGGCACCGCAGCCAGCACGGCAATTCATCAACAAACAACCTCAGGCAAATCAATCGACAGAACAGGCAGGGGGCGATTCTACGATGGGCGCAAGCACTTGAGCAGCCAGACCGGATGAATTCAGACCAGCGTCAGACGCAAACGAAACTGCGTGCCCTGCCCCGGCGTGCTGCGCACCTGCAGATCGGCACCCAATATCTCCACCGCCAGCTGATGGGTGATATGCAGGCCAAGCCCGGTGCCGCCACGTCCACGCCGGGTGGTAAAGAAGGGGTCGAAAATTTGCCCCAGCACCTCGGGCCTCATGCCGCAGCCATTGTCCAGCACCTCGATCAGACACTCACGCCGCCCCACGTCCTGCTCGATGCGCACCGTCACCTGCCCTTGCAGCCCCGGCTCGAAGGCATGAATCAGCGCGTTGTCGATCAAGTTTTGCAGGATCTGCCCCAGTGGCCCCGGATAACTGTCGAGCAGCAGGCTGTCGGGCATTTCCAGCTGCACCTTATGGGGCGACTGCTTGAGCTTGGGGGTGAAGACCAGCATGACCTCGCGCACCAGCTCGACCAGATCGAAACTGCGCCGCTCGGTACTGGCCCTGTCACTGGCCAATTGCTTGAAGGCCCGGGTCAACTGCGCCATGCGGGTCAGATTGCTCAGAATAATCGCCAGCCCCTCGTCATTGCGCTGCAGAAAGCGCTCCAGCACGGAACGCTGCAAACCGTCGCGCAGCCCCTGCTGCACTGCCTTATTGCCTTTATCCAGGGTCGAGGCGGCGACACTGGCGGCACCGATGGGAGTATTCAGTTCATGGGCGACCCCGGCCACCAGGGTGCCCAGGGAAGACAGCTTCTCTGCCTGGAGCAAGGCGCCGCGGGTGCGCTGCAATTGCTCCACCGTTTCCCGCAGCTCGCCATTGCTCCGCTGCAGGGCCTCGCTGCTGCCCTGCAAGGCCAGTTGCACCTGATCGCGCTCATGCTCGGCCAGGCCCAGGCGTAAGGCCACCAGCAAGCCCAGAGGCAGCATCACGCAGACAAACAACAGCACCTGCCACAGCACCTCGGCACGCAGAGCCTGCACCTGTGCATTCGGCAGCCGCGAGATCAATGACCAGTGCTGCCCGTGCTCAAGTGCACCCGCAGAGCCGGCCGTGCGTTGATAGGGGTCGAAGTGACTGAACGCCCAGTACCCCGCCGCATCGGTAAATACCCCGCTGCCCTGGCTCTGCATGCGCCGCCAGCTGGCGGGATAACGGCTGGCCATGGTCGCGTCCGCCTTGCCGCGGATAAAGCCCCAGGTATCCTCAGGGTCGTTGGCCAGCATCCAGTAGCCTTCGTGATCGACCAGGGTGAGGTTGCCGCCGTAGCTTGCGGAAACCTGGCGCAAACGCTGCAGCAACGCCTCGCCGCGGTAATTGAGCAGCAGAATGCCACGCCGCTTGCCCTGGGCATCGAAGATCGGCGCCGCGCCGCGCAAGGTGGGCGTGAGAGGCTGCTCGAGGACACCATCCTCCTGACTGAGGTCAAAGCGCGACAGATAGTGATCGCCCTTGGCCAGATTCATGGCCTCCACGAAGTAATAGCGCTGCGCCTGGTTCTGCAGCTGCGCCCGCTCGCGCACCAGCGCCCGACCGTCCTGCCAGTCCACGCGCACCTGTTCGGCGCCCTGCTCGTCCAACCAGCGGATCTGCTCATACACCTCGCTGCTGAGGGCGAACTCGGCAAACAACCGCTCCAGGTCGTGAAAATTGTCCTCGCTGGGGTTGGCCAGCACCTCGGCCAGCAAGGGCTGCTGGCTCAGAAACTGCAGGTTGCCGCGCAGGGTCGCCAGGTGCCGGTTGAGCACCCCAGCGCCTTCATTCAGGCTGTTTTGCTGATCACGCAGCAAGGGTTCGAGCCTGACATCGAGCAAGCGCTCATACAGCAGGCCCATCAGCAACAGAATCAGCAAGGCCCAGGGCAGGAACAGCAAGAGCAGATTGCGCCGTACCGGGCGCACCCACCAGCCCTTGCGCCAGCCCTGCACCATCAAGCCTGAGGCCCCGGCCAGCTCGCCAGCCAGCGCAACAACTCGGCGCAGGCCATGGGTTTGGCATACAGATAGCCCTGGGCTTCGCCGCAACCATGGCTAAGAATCCACTCGGCCTGCTGCTGGGTCTCGACCCCTTCGGCGATCACCTGCATGCCGACCCGGGCGGCGATCTGGATGACCGCCTCGGCGATCATCTGCTCATCGCTGACCTGGCCAATTTCAAGGACAAAGCTGCGGTCGATCTTCAGCCGGTCCGCCGGCAGCAGGCGCAGGTAGCTGAGCGAGGAAAAACCGGTACCGAAATCATCGATGGCCACCTGCACGCCCATCTCGCGCAGCGCGCGCAGCTTCTCGCACACGGTGTCGAAGGTGCGCATGGCCACCGACTCGGTGATCTCCACCTCGATCTGCTGCGCCAGCACTCCGGCCGCCTGCAAGTGGGCGGTGAAGCGCTCGATAAAGTCGTGCTGCAGCAGCTGGGGCGCGGAAACGTTGACCGCCACCCGCAAATGCCCGAAACCGGCATCGGCCAGCTGCTTGGCCGCCTGCAAGGCCAGGCGCATCAGCAGATCGCCCAGCGGCAGGATGTAGCCCGTGGCCTCAGCCAGGGGAATAAAGCTCAAAGGCGGCACCATCTTGCCGTCCGCCTTGCGCCAGCGGGCCAGGGCTTCAACACCTATCACGCGCCTGCTGCGCAGATCGATCTGCGGCTGCAGGTCGACGCTGATATGCCCGGCCTCGACCGCATCGCGCAGCGCCAGCAGCATGCGATAGGCCTCGGCATGCACGCCTTGCAGCCGGGGATCGTACACCGCGTGCTGATCATGGCCTGCGCGCTTGGCCTGTTTGAGCGTCAGCAAGGCGTCCTGCAGGGCCACGCTGGCCGAGCCGGTAAAATCACCCAGATGCATGGTGACACTGCTCAGGCTATGCACCTGGCCCAGCTCATAGGGCCGTTTGTGGCGGCGGAACAAGGCCACTATATCGGCCGCGCAGACCTGCGAGCGCGGCCCGAGAATGGCGAACAGGTCGTCACGGACCCGTGCGATCAGCACCGTGTGGTCGAAGGCGTCGCGCAGCTTCTTGGCCACCAGGCCGAGGATAAAGTCGCCATAACCGGTGCCGAAGGCGGTGTTGGCCCCGGAAAAGTTGTCGATATCGATCAGCACCAACACCCGCTCGGCCTTGTTTTCATCCTTGAGGGTCATATCCAGCATGCGGATCAGGGCGTTGCGATTGGGGATCTTCAGCAGATCGTCCTGGTAGGCCATTTCCTCGAGCCGACTGAACAGGGCGACGTTGTACAAGCCGCGGCTGATGCTGGCGCTGAACACCTTGAGCAGCTCCTGCTCGGTGTCATCCAGCACCCGCTCGGTGGCGACGTAGCAGGCATAGTCGGCGCCGGCCTGAAAGCGCGGGAAGAACAGCACGGTGCAGTCGTGCAGGCACAGGGTCTGCTGCTCCAGCAGGCTACGCCGCAGGGCCGCCACCACCTCGGGGCTGTCCAGGCTGGCGAGGTTGCTGTCGACGCTGCGCTGGAAGCGCCCACTGGCGCTGATAATGCGGGCGCTGTCCACGCCGCCCTCGACACCCTCCTCGGCGCGCACGCAGACGATGCCCTCGGCTTGCAGATTGAGCAGCGTGGCGATCTCGCTAAGGATCTTGGCCGACAGTTCGCGGGTGTTCTTCGAGCAGAACAGGGCATTGCTCGACTCGACTATCATCTGCAAGCCGCGCCGCGCGCTGCTCACCGTCTTGAGCTGGGCGTAGCCACGCACCCCGGCCGTGAGCACGGTCAACAAGCGCTCGGCGCTCAGCTCGCTCTTGGTCCAGTAGTCGTTGATATCGTAATCGCGCATGACCTCATGGGCCGGCGCCCGCCCGGGCTCGCCCGTCAGCAGCACCACCCGGGTCTCGCTGTTGCCGATCACCTCGCGCAGGGCCTTGATCAGGCGCAGGCCGGCATCCTCGGTTTCCATCACCACATCGAGCAGCACCAAGGCGATGTCGGCCTGCTTGGCCAGCAGCATCGAGGCTTCACGGCAGCTGAAGGCCTGCAGCAACTCGATTCGCCCGCCGAGCAGCTCCAACTCGCTCAGGGCGAAGGCGGTGGCGCGCTGGAAATCCTGGTCATCATCCACCGCCAGGATCCGCCACACGGGCCGGCTGGCAATGCTGGGTAGGTCGTCGTCGAGGAACGCCAGTTGATCGTCCATGAAAATTACCCGCCTGCCTGATCGATTGAAAACCGTGCCAGAACCAGTATAGCCAGCCGGCGCGGGGCGTCCTGCCCCTGCGCCGAATGGACTGGCAGGGTGTGAAAAACGTAGGCGAGGCAGGCAAGACAAGGCAAAAACAGGCGAGGACGCGGAGTTTACGAGCTGTAAATGAGCATTCCGAGCCTGTTTTTAACGTAGCATTGCCAACGCAGGTAGTTTTTCAACACCCTGCTAAACAGGCTGGCGCAAGCGCCGCAACAAGCTGGAGGTGTCCCAGCGACCACCGCCCATGGCCTGTACATCGGCATAGAACTGGTCCACCAGGGCCGTCACCGGCAATTGCGCGCCATTGCTGCGCGCCTCACCGAGCAGGATCGCCAAGTCCTTGCGCATCCAGTCGACGGCAAAGCCAAAATCGAACTCATCGGCCAGCATGCTCTTGTGGCGGTTATCCAGCTGCCAGGACTGCGCAGCGCCCTGGCTGATCACCTGCATGGCCGCATGGCCGTCGAGCCCGGCGCACTGGGCAAAATGCAGCGCCTCGGCCAGCCCCTGGAGCAGGCCCGCGACGCAAATCTGGTTGACCATCTTGGTCAGTTGGCCGCTACCGACCGCGCCCATCAGGCGGCTGCTGCGCGCATAGGCCTGGAGCAGCGGCGCAAGGCGGGCATAGAGCGCGGCGTCGCCACCGAGCATGATGGTCAAGGTGCCATTCTGCGCCCCGGCCTGGCCGCCGGACACCGGCGCATCGACAAAGCCCAACTGGCGCTCGCCGGCCAGCGCGGCCAGTTCCCGGGCCACCTGCGCCGAGGCCGTGGTGTGGTCAACCAGGACCGCGCCAGGGCTCATCCCGGCAAAGGCGCCATCGGCCCCCAGCACTACGCTGCGCAGATCCGCATCATTGCCCACGCACACCATCACCCACTCGGCGCCAAGCGCCGCCTCCCGGGGCGTCGCCGCCTGAGTGCCGGAAAACTCCGCCAACCACTGCGCGGCCTTGGTCGCCGTGCGGTTGTACACGCACAACTGATGCCCGGCGCGGGCCAGATGCCCCGCCATCGGATAGCCCATCACCCCCAGCCCGATAAAGGCGATCTTCGCCATAGCCACCTCCGTTAAGCAAAAGCCCAGCCTAACGGGTTTGCCGTGCCAGAGCAGCCCCAGCATACTCAGGCCATGCGCAAGGAGGGCTCATGCCGCACTGGCTAGTGATCGACCTGGAAGCCACCACCGAAGAAGGCGGCTGGCCACTGCAGGATATGGAAATCATCGAAATCGGCGCCTGCCTGGTCAACGCCGGTGGCCATGAGCTGGAGCACTTCCAGCGTTTTGTCCGGCCATTGCGCCGGCCGCACCTGACCAGTTTCTGCCGCGACCTTACGCATATCAGCCAGGCCGATGTCGACACGGCCGCGCCCCTGCACAGCGTCTGGCCACAATTTGAGCGCTGGTTGCTCAAGCACCAACCGCAGCTGGCCGGCTGGGTGAGCTGGGGCGACTACGACCGCCGCCAACTCGAACAGCAATGGCAGGCCCAGCAACTGCACAGCCAGTTAAGCCTGTTGCCCCACCTCAATCTGAAAAGAAGCTTCGCCGAGGCCCGCCAGCTGCCGCGCCAGGTCGGCCTGAAAACCGCCCTGCAACTGGCCGGCCTGGCCTTCACCGGCCAGCAGCACCGCGCCCTGAACGATGCGCGCAACACCGCCCGGCTGCTGCCGCTGGTACTGCCCGCGCAAAGCAGATGACGAAGAAAAGGCGCTTGGGCATACTGGCTGGCCTTTTTTATGGCCTGCCATCCATAGGCGGCCAACCTTTTTAATCCATTTCCGAGGAAACGCAGATGTTCAAGGTCAATGAATACTTCGACGGCACCGTCAAATCCATCGCCTTCGGCATGGCTGAAGGCCCTGCCACCATTGGCGTGATGGCTGCAGGCGAATATGAATTCGGCACCAACCAGCTGGAAATCATGCACGTGGTCGCCGGCGCCCTGACCGTCAAGCTGCCAGGCAGCGACAGCTGGGAAACTTTCGCCAGCGGCAGCCAGTTCACCGTGCCGGCCAACAGCAAGTTCCAGCTCAAGGTTGCCGTGGATACCGCCTATCTGTGCGAATACCGCTAAGGTAATAAGTAGCCAAGAAACCGGCCCAGGTGGCCGGTTTTTTATTTGCCGTGCACGCTCTGGAACACACGCATGCCCCGCTCAGCGCAATTATCCCTGGTGCTCGTACCCATCCTGCTCCTGCTGATCGCCATGACGTCGATCCAGAGCGGCGCGTCCCTGGCTAAAGGCCTGTTCCCGGAAATTGGCGCAAGCGGCACCACTGCGCTGCGCCTGAGCCTGGGCGCGCTGATCCTCTGCGTATTGATGCGCCCCTGGCAGACGCGCCTGAATCTGCCGGGCTGTCGCTCCCTGCTGGCCTACGGCCTGTCCCTGGGCAGCATGAACCTGTTGTTCTATCTATCGCTGAAAACCATTCCGCTGGGTATCGCCGTGGCCCTGGAGTTCACCGGCCCGCTGGGCCTGGCCCTGCTGTCGTCGCGGCGCCTGCTGGATTTTCTCTGGATCGCCCTGGCCGCGTTCGGCCTCTGGCTGCTGTTGCCCAGCACCCAGACCGATATACCACTCGACCCCATAGGCATGGCCCTGGCCCTGGCCGCCGGCCTGTGCTGGGCGCTGTATATCGTCTTCGGGCAAAAGGCCGGGGCCGAGCACGGCAGGCAGACCGTGGCCCTGGGCACCATAGTCGCGGCCCTGCTGGTATTCCCGATCGGCCTGTGGCAAGCCGGTAGCGGCCTGTTCTCACTCGACCTGCTGCCCATCGCCCTGGGCGTGGCCGTGCTCTCCTCGGCCCTGCCCTACAGCCTGGAAATGGTCGCCCTGACCCGCCTGCCGGCGCGCACCTTCAGCATCCTGATGAGCATGGAGCCAGCCATCGCCGCCCTCTCCGGGCTGCTGTTCCTCAGCGAGCGCCTGAGCCTGAACCAGTGGCTGGCGATCGGCGCGATCATCCTCGCCTCGGTCGGGACGGCGGCGACCATCAAGCCCAAAGGCCAGCACGGCAAGGCCCAGGCTTGATAACGCACGCGCAAGCCAAACGGTAGTTGACCTTCAGGCCACGCCAGCTTAGCTCTAGGTAAGCAAGGGCACCCTATATCGAGCAGGTGGAAATGCCTATGTGGCGAATTCTGGTAGTCGAAGACTCCCCCACCAATATGCTGCTGGCCGTCGAAATACTGCGCTTTGCCGGGCACAGCCCCATCGAAGCAGTCAACGCGACCGAGGGCATAGCGCTGGCGCACAGCGAACACCCGCATATCATCCTGATGGATATGCACCTGCCCGACATGGACGGTCTGGCCGCCACCCAACTGCTCAAGGCCGACCCGGAAACCGCCGACATCCCGGTCATTGCCCTGACCGCCTCGATCCGCACCGGTGAAGGCAAGGCACTGCTGGATGCAGGCTTCGACGGCTGCCTGGGCAAGCCGATCAGCTACAAGGAATTTCTTGCCGAGGTGGAGAGCGTGGCCAGCCGCTACCATGGCCTGCATCCCGAGTGAGCGGCGTCTAACCCTATTCCGGGGTGAGCTCGCCGAGGGCCTTGCTCAGTAATTGCAGCAGCGCCTTGTAGCTGAAGGGCTTGGTAATAAAGTCGTCGAAATCGGCGGTTTCGATCAGGGAGAGTTCATTACTCAGGGCATGGGCCGACATGCCGATCAGCTTGATCGCCCGGGTCGCCGGCGAGCCTTTCAACAGCCGGGCCGCGCTTACCCCATCCATTCCCGGCAAGTTGATATCCAGCAGGATCAGCGCCGGGGTAAAGCTTGCCAGCAGCTCGATGCCCGCCTCGGCCGAGCCCGCCGTGGTGCAGCTATAGCCGTTGCATTCCAGCACATCGCGAATCAGGGTCTGGGTGGCGCTGTCGTCCTCGATCACCAGGATATGCCGTGCCTGCTCACTCATAGCCCGGGCCTGCATCGAGCTGATGACTGGCGGCCCGGCAAGGCAGATACAGGCTAAAGCGGCTGCCCACGCCGAGCTCGCTCGCCACCTCGATCCGCCCGCCATGCAGGGCGGCCAGGCGGCTGACCAGGGCCAGCCCCAGGCCTGTGCCTTCGACATTGCGCCTCTGCATGGGGGAGTTGGCCTGCTCGAATGGCTGAAAGATCCGCCGCAGATCTTCCTCGGCGATGCCGCAGCCCTCGTCCGCCACGCTCAGCATGACCTCAGCCTGCCCGGTCAGGGCCGCACTCAGGCGCACCGCCTTGCCGGATTCGGTAAATTTGAGCGCATTGCCGAGCAGGTTGATCAACATCTGCTTGACCCGCAGCGGGTCCCACTGCATCGACGCCAGCGGCGTATCGACCTGATAAACCAGGCTGACCCCACGACGCTGGGCCTTTTCCTGCATCAAGCCCTTTACCTCGTCGATCAACCCGGCCACATCGCACTGCTGCAGCTCCAGCTCCAGCTTGCCGGCCTCGATTTTCGACAGGTCGAGCAGATCGTTGATGATCAACAGCAGGTAGGAACCACTGTTGTAAATCTCCCGGCAGTACTGTTTCTGCTTGTCATTGAGCGGCCCGAGCATTTCATCCAGCAGCACCTCGGAGAAGCCCAGCACGGCATTCAGAGGCGTGCGCAGCTCATGGGACATGGACGACAAGAAATTGTCCTTGTAGCGGCTGCCGGCTTCCAGCTTGCGGTTCTGCTCCTCCAGGCGCGCCCGGCTGGTTTTCACTTCATCGTCCAGCAACTTGTGCTGCAAATGGTGCTGCAATCGCGCCAGTAACACCGGAAAGTCGACGGGTTTTTCGATGTAATCGTTGGCCCCGGCGGCAAAGGCGCTCACCACGTCCTCGCCTTCATTGCGCGCCGTGACCATCAACACCGGCAGGCTGATGGAGTCATGGGCCTTGCGCAGAATGGCCAGCACCTCAAGGCCATCCATCTCCGGCATCATCATGTCGAGCAGCACTATGTCCGGGGCCTGCTGGGCGATCATCTGCAGCGCCTGCTGGCCACTCAGCGCCTGGCTGCAACGATAGCCCTGGCGGCTCAAGCGCTTGGACAGCAGGTCGCAGTTGGTCGGGTTGTCGTCGACAATCAGAATCGCCGCATCCTTACTCTGGTTCGTCATGGCTGCCACCCAGGTGGTTGTGAATCTTGCTCAGCAACTGCGGGAAATTGATCGGCTTGGTTTCATAGTCATCGCAGCCCGCCGCCAGGGCTTTCTGCTGGTCTTCGAGCAGGGCGTGGGCGGTCAGGGCAATCACCGGGATGTCGTGCCAAGGTCCGCGCTTGATAATCCGCGTGGCCTGGTAACCGTCCATTTCCGGCAGGCTCAGGTCCATCAGAATCAGCGCCGGCTTGAGCTTCTCCAGCATGTCCAGGGCCTGCACGCCATTGACCGCCCAGGCGGTGGTAAAGCCCTTGCGTTGCAGCCGGCGGATCAGCATATCGGCGTTCATTTCATTGTCTTCAACCACCAGTAGCAGAACCATGGCTCAGCTCCCTGCGCGCTTTCGGGCATCGCGCTGACTACGCAGAATGGCTTCGATATTGCCGATCAGCTCCTGCTTGCCATATTCGCCTTTCTTGATGATGACCTGGGTATGCTGCAGCAGCAGGCTGCGCTCCTTGTTCGACAAATCATGGGCGGAGATGACGATGATCGGAATTTTGGCGAACTCCGGGTGCTTGCGCACTTCGTCGATAAACTCGAAACCGTTCATCACCGGCATGATCAGGTCGAGCAGGATGATCATGGTGCCCTGCTCGCGTTGCAGGATCTCCAGGCCTTCGCGGCCGTTCTGCGCCTTGCTCAGCTGGTAGTCCATATCGCCCAGGTAGGCGTCGACCAACTCGCGGGTATGCTGGTCGTCGTCGATCAGCAGCACCTTGTTGCTGGATGAGCGGCGGTAGTTCTTCAGGGTCGCCAACAGCTTGCTCTTGCTGATCGGCTTTACCAGATAATCATCGGCGCCCAGGGCGTAACCCTTCTCCTTGTCCGCGACTATGGTGTAGAGCACCACAGGAACGGCCTGGGTCTTGGGATGCGCCTTGAGCTTTTGCAGCACCTGCCAGCCGTCCATTTCCGGCATCAGGATATCCAGCACTATCACATCGAAGTCCTCAGCCTCGGCCTTCTGCAAACCTTCCTTGCCGGACATGGCCGAGTGCACCAGGTAGCCATGGCGCGACAGCTGATGGCGCAGGATGTTATGCACCGCCTCATCGTCATCGATCAGTAGCAGTTGGGTGTGCTCCTGCGGCCCGTCATTGCGCGGCGGCGCTGTGTAATCGGGCTTGAGCACCTCCAGCTCGCTGAACAGTTCGCCGCCAGTTTCCAGATGGGCGGGGAATTTCACGCTAAAGGTCGAGCCCCTGCCCACCTCGCTGGCCACCCGTATTTCGCCGCCGAGCATCTTCGCGTAGGAACGGCTGATCGCCAGGCCCAGGCCGGTGCCGCCATATTTGCGGGTGGTCGAAGAGTCGGCCTGGCTGAAGGGTTTGAACAACACCTCCAGGTTTTCCCCGCTGATGCCGATGCCGGTGTCGTGCACGCTGAACTCGACCTGTTCGCCCTGCCCTTCATGGCTACGCCGGCAGGTCAGTTCCACCAGCCCATGCTGGGTGAACTTCACCGCATTGCTGAGCAGGTTGAACAGGATCTGGCGGATCTTGGTCACATCGCTGTAGAGGATGCCAATCTCGCCCGCGACATTGATCCGCAACTGGTTACCCCGCGACTCCGCCAAGGGCCTGATGGTGCCTATCACATCCTGGATCAGCTCATCGGCATTGAAGGCCTCGATACTCAGGTCCATCTTGCCGGCCTCGATCTTGGACAGGTCGAGGATGTCGTTGATCAGGCTGAGCAGGTGCTTGCCGGCTGAGCGGATCTTGTCGACATCGCCGGCGAGCTCGACCCGATCCAGCTCCTCATCGGTCATCACGTCCTGGAGCATTTCGCTGTAGCCGATAATGGCGTTGAGGGGCGTGCGCAGCTCATGGCTCATATTGGCGAGGAACTGGCTCTTGGCCTTGTTGGCGGTTTCGGCCCGGTTGCGCATATCGATCAGATCGCGCTCCACCTCCTTGCGCTCGCGGATCTCGGTTTCCAGTATCTCGTTCCAGGAGCGGATGGACTCCTGCTTGGCCAACTCCGCCAGCATGGTATTGAGGCTGTCGACCAGGGTGCCGACCTCATCGTCATTGTGCTTGATCGCCCGGGCATCGAAGTCCTTGGCCTGGGATACCTGGGTGGCCCAACTCGACAGGGCACTGAGCGGCCGGGTGATATGCATATTCAGCCAATAGGAGATCAGGCCCGTGAGCAGCAGCAGCCCGCCCAGCAGGCCGGCGAACACCTTGTACAGGTTGCCTTTGACCTCCTCCCACTCCTCCAGATCGGTCTGCAGAACCAGCCGGCCCTTGACCTGATTGGCCACCACTATGGGCACCGAGGCGTAGTAATGCTCGGCGTGCAGCCAGACCTTATCGCGCCAGTGCAACTGACTCAGGGCCTCGGCTGAGACCCCCTGGGGGTAGGCGGCGAAGAGCGCCCCGCCCTTCTCGATCAGCGCCATCTGGATATGCCCGTTGCCTTTCGCCGCGGCAAGAATAGTGCGCGCGGCCTCGGCATCGTCGAAGGTGACGGCGGCGCGGCTATTGTCGGCCAGCACCGTGGCCAACACTTGCAAGTCGCGCTGGGTCTTTTGGTGAAAATAACCGTTGGCGAACCAGGTCAGGGATACCGCGCAGATCAGCAACACCAGCACGGCATAGCCGACGATGCTCAGTTGCAACTTCAGCCGCAGCGAGGTCCTGCGCCACCAGGGATGCTGCTCGGGAACAGGCTCGGACACTTATTTGACTCCCAACTGGATAAGTTGCGCGTCGATCTTGAAGTTGGTCTTGCTGAGCAGGCCTTGGTTGATCCGAAAACGGATCACATCGCGCTGCTGGAACAACTCGATCAGCCCGCCATGGCGGATAAAGGGTGAGAACTCGCCAATGGTCAGCAC
>DASUOY010000532.1:0-6830 GCA_036276395.1 Pseudomonas sp. | reverse complement strand
GGCCGGCGGGCAGCAGGTCCACCACCAGGGCGTCGGGCACGCGCTGCTTGGCGCGCACCGCCAAGTGCACCAGCACCAGCTCGCCGCTCGTCAGCCGCTGCAGGTCGAGCGGGCGGCCGTCCATGCCCAGATACTCGCGCTCGATGCTGAGGTTGTCACCTCCGGCCGCCGGCGGCTGCGCCGGGTAGCCGGACAGGGTCAGTTGCTGGTACAGCTTGGCGCTGCCGGCATTGCTGACGCTCAGCGGCTCGGCCAGCTCGCCGCGCTCCAGCTTGATGCCCGGTTGCCGCTCGCTAAGTTCGAACTGGAAGGCGCCGCTGGAAAGCGCAGCGCGCCAGGGCTGTTCCGGCTGGCCGAGCAGGCCGCGACCGGCGAGGAACAGGGCGTTGCGCTCCTGGGTCGACAGCCATTGCTGCCCCGCCAGCTCGTCGGCCAGGCTGAACAGCCGCTCTTCGCGCTGCGCCCCGGCCAGGTCGTGTTCCTCCAGCAGGGCCAGGATCAACGCCTGGTCGCGCAGCGGGCTGCCATAGTCGGCCAGCCACTGCTGACTGTCGCGGCCACGGGCCAGGCCGGCGCGCAGCAGCTCAGCGGCGCGGGGCTGATCGCCCATCTTCTCCAGCGCCAGCGCCAGGTGCACCAGCGGCAGGCCGGACAACGCATCGCTGCGTCGCTCGTACAGGCTGCGCAGCGCCCCCAGCGGCGCCTGCTGGCTGCGCGATAGCACATAGCCGGCGTAGGCCTGCACGGCGAAGCGGCTGTGCTCGGCGTTGTCGCTGTAGTTGAGTTCGATCAGGTTGCGTTCCTGCAAATAGCGCAGCAGGCGTTCATTGGCCTTTTTCAGCGCCTCGTCCGGCACGCCGAAGCCCTGCTCGCGGGCGCGCAGGAGGAAGTCGCTGACATAGGCGCTCAGCCAGTATTCCTCGTCGCTGTCCGCACCCCACAGGCCGAAGCTGCCGTTGTAGCGCTGCATGCCGAGCAGGCGCTCGATGCCCAGTTCGATGGAGCGCTTGCGCTGCTCATCCGGCTCGCCTTCCACGCCCAGGCGCTTGAGCGTCGCCGCATCGGCATACAGCGAGGGATACAGGCCGCTGGTGGTCTGTTCCAGGCAGCCGTAGGGGTAGGCCTTGAGCGCGCGGATCTGCTCGCCGAGATTCAGCGGCGGGCGGCTCGACAGCGCCAGGCGCGCCTCCAGCCCGGCCGGTTCGAAGGCCTCCAGGGTGCCGGCAGGCAGGTTCCAGGGCTGCTCCTTGAGTACCGCGCGAAAGTGCTGCAACTGCGCCGGGTAGGCCGGGCGAATACCCAGGGTCCATTCGCGGCTAAAGGGCGGCAGGTCCTCGCCCGGCAAGGCCAGGCCCTTTACGCTGACCTTGAAACGGCCCTGGCCATAACCACCCAGGGCCCGCACCGGTATGCGCAGAATGCTGCGCTGGCCGGCGGCCAGGCTGATCGGTGCGACGGCCCCCTCGGGGTTCTGTGCCAGGCGCAGTTGGCCCTCGGCGCTCAGCTGCACATCCAGTTGCTGGGCCTGGCCGGACAGGTTGCTCAGATCCAGGGCCAGGGTGGTTTCATCGCCGCCGGCGAGAAAGCGCGGCGCCGAGAGTTCGGCGATCAGCGGCGCGGCCACCACCGTCTTGCCTTCGGCCATGCCGTAGTGCTGATCGGTCCAGGCTTGCGCCATCAGGCGCAACTCGCCGTTGAAATCGGGAATATTCAGGCTGAGTTCGCCTTCGCCCTGCTCGTTCAGCGCCAGCGGCTGGCTCTGCAGCGCGACTATCAGCACGCTGGTGTCCGGGCGTTTGCCGCCACCGGCCAGGGCCGCGTCGCCGCCGTAGGCCAGCTTGGCCACCCGGCCCTGGCCGGCCTCGATCAGCTGCCCATAGATATCCAGCTGGTCGGCGCCATAGGCCTTGCGCCCGAAGAAGCTGGCGAAGGGGTCGGGGGTGGCGTACTCGGTGATATTGAGGATGCCGACATCCACCGCGGCGAGCAGCACCTGGGCCTGCTTGGGTACGCTGCCATCGGCGTTGCGTGCCTGCACCTTGACCTTCAGCGGCTGGTTGGGACGCATCTTTTCCGCACTGGTCAGGCTCAGCGTCAGTTTGCGCGGCGCACGCTCCAGCGGCAGATGCAGCAGGCCGACCGCGCGCTTGGGCGTGGCGTTGCTCTTGCGCTCGCCAGGGCGGATCACCAGGGCGCTGACGTACAGGTCATGCCGCGCCCAGTCCTTGTCTAGCGGAATCTCGAAGGCCTTGCCTTCGGCCGGCACCTCGATCTCCTGCCACCACAGCGGGCCTTCGCTGGACTCCACCAGCAGGTAGCCAGTACCGGCGGCTGGCGGCGTCACCGTGACCGTGGCGGTGTCGCCATCGGCATAGGCCGGTTTGTCCAGGGCCAGTTTGACCTGGTCGGGGCGCACCGCACCGCCATCGGCGTTGTCCTGCCAGCGGTAGCCGGCCCAGAAGCGCAGGCTGCTGAGCAGGCCGGTCTGGTTGTCTATGACCTCGACGCGATAGGGGCCCCACTCCACCGGGAAGCTGATCTTCGCCGTGCCGCCGGCCTCGACGCTGAGGTTTTCCTCGCCCAGGGTGAGGAACTTCTCGGTGTAGTTGTGGCTCCAGCCATCGCCGTCGGAGAAGTTCCAGAAGTAGTCGCGACGCTCGCGAACCAGGCGCACGCTGAGTTGCTCGGCGGCCAGCTTGTTGCCCGCGGCGTCGGCCACCAGCACCTCGAACTCGGCCATGCTGTCGGCATCCACTTCCTCGCCGTCGAACAGCCCGCGCACGCCCGGCAGGCGTTCGGCCGGCCACACCGGCTGGATAATCCGCCGGGTGATGGCGCGGCCACCGGACTCCTGCAGGCTGGCCTGGAGGATCAGGCGCAGCGGCGATTTGGCCTCGGCCCAGCGGCTGTCGATGCTCAGCAGGGTCTTGCCCTCCTCGTCCAGGCTGGTTTCATCCAGCTCGATATCCTGGCTCAGCTCCTCCTCGGTCACCGAGCCGAACTGGTAACCCGGCAGGCTGGCCACCGCCTCGCGCAGCGGCCGTACATAGAGCTGGCCACTAAGGCGATTGCCGGCGGCCGGGGCGCCGTACAGGTAACGCCCATTTACCTCGAACTCGGCGCTTTGCTCTGGGCTGAAGGGCGCGTCGCTGCCCTTGAGTTCCAGGGCCAGGCGCTCGGGGAGAAAGTCCTCGACCGAGAATTCATACAGCTGCGGCTTGCCGTCGCCCAAGTCGAACAGCAGCTGCCAGCGCCCGGTGGGCGCCTCCTCGGCCAGCTGCAGCTGGTATTGATAGAGCCCGGAAGCCTCGGCCTGCCAGACGAACTTGCGGCTGACCTGCTCGTCCGGACGGCGCACCTCGACATTGATCGGCTGCACCGGCACCGCGCGGCCATCGGCGTCGCGCAGCAGGCCATTGAGCAGCACGGTTTCCCCCGGGCGATAGAGATCGCGCGGGCCGAACACGAAGAACTGCAATGCCTGGGCCTGGGGCCCGGCGATATCGAACTCGGCCAGATCCAGCGCCGCGCCGTTCAGGCGCAACAGGCTGGTCTGCTCGCCCTGATGGGCCAGCAGCACCTCGGCCTTGGCCGGTAGCGGTAATTCGGCATGCCCGGCGCCGTCGGTCTCGCCCTGGGCCAGCAACTGGCCCTCGGCGCCCAGCACCTCCAGGGTCACATCCGCCAGCGCCGCGCCGCCTTCCAGGGCCTGGGTGAACACGTCCAGGCGGTTCTGGTAGCGGCGCACCGACAGGCCGATATCGCTCAGGGTGAACAGGGTGGCCGGCTGCGAATAGTTGTAACTGCCCGCCTCGCGCATCACCGCCAGGTACACCCCGGGCTGCTTGAACGGTTCCAGGCCGGCAATCGGCAGCAGCAGGGTCTCGCGGGTATTGCGCGCCGGGTTCAGGTCGAAACGCCCGCCATACACCAGCTCGGCCATCGGCAGCAGCGAGCGCGCCTCCCAGGTGTCGAGGTTGCTGCTGCGCCCCCACTGGCTGAGAAACTGCGGCAGCGATTCGGGCTTGATGCGGAAGAACTCGACATTGACCTTGTCGACGTTCAGCGCGATCACCGGCAGGCCTTCGGCCAGGCGGGTCGGCAGTAGCGAGCCGCGGCTGGCGAAACCGACGCTGGCCTGCAGGTCGCGGGTTTCCAGACGGCTTATATGCTCGGCGGCCAGGGTGCCGCCGCCCAGGGCTTGCAGCCCGGCGTCCACGGTCAGCACCAGCTTGCGCTGCGGCTCCAGGTGACGCAGGCGCAACTCCATCAGGTTGTCGGAGAGTTCCCAGGCGCCATCCACCTTGCCACTGCTGCTATCGACCAGGTGCACGCGCTCGGCGAACTTCTGCTCGGGGTCCAGCGGCACGGAGAAACTCAGCGACAGGGTGCTGGCACCCTCCAGCTGGATTTCCGAGACATCGACCACCTCCAGCTCGCGGCCGGCATAGCGCTTGGCCAGGGCCTGCAGATCGACCGCGGCCACGGCCGCGGCGGAGTTGCTGGCCGGCGCCGTGGCGCTGACCTTGGCCGGTTCGGTGGATGAATCACAGGCGCTGAGCAGGCTCAGGACAAGTGCCAGAAGCAGTCCTTTGTTCGGCATTGCGGGCTCCAACTAGGTGGTGGGTGCACAGGCCACCCACTATAGTCGAGCCCCCCGCAGGCGACGAGGACCACGCCGGTAAAGCCGCGAATGGCGCACAGCCTGTGCGCTGCCCCACGCTTCGACGCCGGCGCCGTTACTGTCAGGCGGGCTCTATGGCTAAGCGTTGTAGGGTGCGCCACGCGCACCAGCAACTAGCCCCGCGGGTTGGTGCGCACAGCGCACCCTACTTATTGCGGCATCTGCCCCCATGCAACATTCACCGGGTATATCGCCTTGCTCAATGGCTAAGGGCGCAGATCTCGGCGTTGGGCACCAGTTTGAAGAAGTCGTCGACCGGCATATGCACCAGGCTTTCGTGGTCGCCGGCTTCCAGATAGATGTCCTGCTGGCCGATCAACAGCGGGTCGATCAGCATGTCGAGGCCGTACAGCTCGCCCAGGGCCGGCACGGCGCCGCGCTGGCAATCCTTGAACAGCTTGACCAGGGCCTGCTCGCCACTCAGCTGCCAACGCTGCGCGCCCTTGCGCACCTTGCTCAGATCCAGCTGGCGATTGGCCGGCAGCACAGCCATCAGGTAATGCCCGCGGCGGTCGTCGAGGATCACCGACTTGGCCATGCGCGCGGCCGGAATGCCCGCCTTGCGCGCCGACTCCAGGCTGGTGGCGCTAGCCGGATGTTCGACCAGTTCGTACTGACAGTGCGCACGTTGCAGATTGCGCTCCAGGGTTTGTGCCAGTTGCATGACCTACCTCCTCGACCGCTGATTACGGTCACTACTGATCCCCCTAAGCCCAGTCTAGCTAGCCCGCCGCCCCGCAGTGGGCGGGCGCAGCAACGCTTGCTGCTATGCCGGGCGCTGCATAGTCGAAAATGCACTATGGCGGCGCCCAGGAGCCTGTCGGGCCTGAGCGCAGAAGAACAGCGTTAAGCCCGCCAGGCTCTTATACTCGCGCTTTTTCGGAGCCTTCCATGTCCGCACTGCTCGACGCCTGGCAGCACCGCCCGACTCAGCGCAAGGTCTGGGCCCTGGCTGCGCCCATGATCCTGTGCAACCTCTCGGTGCCGCTGGTGGCGCTGGTCGATAGCGCGGTGGTCGGCCACCTGCCGCATGCCCATCAATTGGCCGCGGTGGCGGTGGGCGCCAGCCTGTATGGCCTGCTGGTCGGCAGCGTGGGTTTTCTGCGCATGGGCACCACTGGCTTCACCGCCCAGGCAGCGGGACGCCGGGACGGCAGCGCGCTGCGCCAGGTGCTGCTGCAAGCCCTGCTGCTGGGCGGCATACTGGCCCTGGCGCTGAGCCTGCTGATGCGCCTGCTCAGCGCGCCGATCCTGGAGCTGATGCAGCCTTCGGCGCAGCTGGATGAGCTGGCCCGCAGCTATCTGCATATTCGCCTGCTCGGCCTGCCGGCGGCGCTGGCCAGCTATGCCCTGGTCGGCTGGCTGCTGGGCACGCAGAACGCCCGCGGGCCGCTGTTGATCATGCTCGGTACCAACCTGCTCAACGCCGCCCTCGCCCTGCTGTTCGTCCTCGGCCTGGGCTGGGAGGTGGCCGGCGCCGCCTGGGCCTCGGTACTGGCCGAATGGAGCGGCGCGCTGCTCGGCCTGTGGCTGGCGCGTCAGGCGCTCAGGCGCCAGGCCGGGCGTATCGACTGGATGGCCCTGCGCCTGTGGCCGAACTGGCGGCCGCTGCTGGCGGTAAACCGCGACATCTTTATCCGCACCATGGCGCTGCAGGCAGCGTTCTTTCTCGTCACAGTGCAGGGCACCCGCCTGGGCGACGCCACCGTGGCGGGCAACGCCCTGCTGATCAACGGCCTGATGCTGAGCGCCTTCGCCCTGGATGGCCTGGCCCATGCGGTGGAGGCGCTGGGCGGGCATGCCCTGGGGGCGGGCGATCGCCAGGCGCTGCGGCGCAGCCTGCTGGTGGCGGGGAGCTGGTCGCTGCTGGCGAGCCTGGGCTTTGCCCTGCTGTTCTGGCTCGGCGGGCACTGGTTTGTCGGGCTGCAGACCGATATCGCCACGGTGCGCAGCACGGCCCTGACCTACCTGCCCTACCTGGCCCTGCTGCCCTTGATCGGGGTCTGGAGCTACCTGCTCGACGGCCTGTTTATCGGCGCCACCCGCGCCCGCGAGATGCGCAACGCCATGCTCCTGGCCTTGTTGCTCAGCCTGCCACTGGCCTGGTGGCTGCAGCCCCTGGGCAATCACGGCCTGTGGCTGGCCC
>DASUOY010000531.1:0-7156 GCA_036276395.1 Pseudomonas sp. | reverse complement strand
GGCAGCCTGCAACAGAGTCGCCTGCCCGAGCTGCTCAAGGCCTATGGCCAACGCCAGCCGCGGGCGCAGATCTGGGGCGTGAACAAGGCCGAGGTCAACCACCGCATCTATGTCACAGATGCTAAAGGCATTGTCCTGCTCGACTCCACGGGCGCGGCGGTGGGCCAGGATTACTCGCGCTGGAACGATGTGCTGCTGACCCTGCGCGGCGAATACGGCGCGCGCTCGACCAAGGAAGACCCGGCTGACCCGGAATCCTCGGTGATGTATGTGGCCGCGCCGATCATGGACGGTACGCGGATTATCGGCGTGGTCTCGGTGGCCAAGCCCAATCGCAGCCTGCAGCCCTATATCCAGCGTTCCGAGCAGCGCCTGGCCTGGCTCGGCGGCGGCCTGATAGTGCTGGGCCTGCTGATCGGCGCGCTGCTGTCCTGGTGGCTCAGCGCCGCGCTGCGCAAGCTGACCCGCTATGCCCAGGCGGTCAGTGCCGGGGCGCGCGCCGAGTTGCCCAGCCTGCGCGGCGGCGAGCTGGGGCAGCTGGCCGCTGCCGTCGAACGCATGCGCACCGAGCTGGAAGGCAAGGCCTATGTCGAGCGCTACGTGCACACCCTGACCCACGAACTGAAAAGCCCGCTGGCGGCCATTCGCGGCGCGGCGGAGTTGCTCGACGGCGAGATGCCGAGCGCACAACGCCAGCGCTTCGTGGCCAATATCGAGCAGGAAAGCGCGCGCATGCAGCAGCTGATCGAGCGCCTGCTGCACCTGGCCCAGGTCGAACAGCGCCAGGGCCTGGAAGAGTCGGTGGTGGTGCCGCTGCGCGAGCTGGTCGAGGCGCTGCTGCAGGCGCAGATGGCGCGTATCGAGGCGGCGAACCTGCGGGTGGAAAACCTGATAGCCCCGCAGCTGTCGGTGCGCGGCGAACGCTTTCTGCTGCGCCAGGCCCTGGCCAATCTGCTGGATAACGCCCTCGACTTTAGCCCTGCCGGCGGCCTGCTGCGCTTTAGCGCCGAGGCCTGTGATGGGCAGATCGAACTGCGGCTGTTTAACCAGGCCGAACCGATTCCCGACTACGCCCTGGCGCGCCTGTGTGAGCGCTTCTACTCATTGCCGCGCCCCGGCAGCGGGCGCAAGAGCACCGGCCTGGGGCTGAATTTTGTGCAGGAGGTGGCCGGGCTGCATGGCGGCGCGCTGAATGTGGGCAATGCCGAGGGCGGGGTGCTGGCCAGCCTGCGCCTGCCGGCCGCTGCGGCGGGCTAGGCCCTGGCGGCGATAGTTGCGTCGAAGTCGCGCAGATGCTCTGATCGAACTGGCGGCTTGGCTACTATCCTCAATACAGCCGCGCGCTATCTTCAATCGCTAGAACACCGGACAGGGAGCCACTGCATGAAAACAGTCGCCGAGATACTCAGATCCAAGCCGCATGCCGCCGTTTATAGCGTGAGCCCCGATACCACGGTACTCGATGCGGTCAAGCTGCTGGCCGAAAAGGGCATAGGCGCGCTGCTGGTGCTGGAGAAGGGTCGCCTGGTGGGGATCGTCAGCGAGCGCGATTACGCGCGCAAAGTCGCCCTGCTGGATCGCTCCGCCTCCAGCACCAAGATCAGCGAAATCATGACCGCCGAAGTGCTGACCGTCGGCCCGCGGGATACCTCGCAGTTTTGCATGCAGTTGATGACCGACCGCCACCTGCGCCATCTGCCGGTTATCGCGGAGGGCGAGCTGATCGGCCTGCTGTCGATCGGCGACCTGGTCAAACACACCATCGCCGAGCAGGCCAGCCTGATCCAGCAGCTGGAACAGTATATTCGCGGCGAGTAGGGCGTTAGGCCGCGCCCCCATGACCTGTCTACACCTCTACCCACTGGAGGCCGAGCTGCTCGCCGCCGGCATCCGCGAGGTCTCGCGCGGTACGCCCTGGACGCAAAATTGCCGCGAGTGGGTGTATTTCGACGTGGTGCTGGATACCGCCAGCATCGCCGCGCGCCTGGGGTTTGCGGACTGCGTGCAGCTGAGTGAAAACCTCGACCCCAAATCCGGCACCGAGCGCGGTTTCGAGTGTGTGGCCTGCCATGACGCCGTGATGGGGCGGCTGCACGGCGCGCCCCGCTATGCCTGACGCGCGCCCTTTAGCCTGCCTGGCGGCGTTGCGGCTCGCTCTGATGCAGAAAGCGCGTATAGATATCCCGCGGCGGGGCAATGTCCACTTGCGCCATGATCCGCCCCACCGCGCCGCGGTGATAACCGCCGTGGGTGACGATATGGGCGAGCATTTCCTCGCGGCTCATGCAGCCCGCATCGCCATCGACAAAGCGAAAGGCCAGTCTCTCGCGCAACTGTTCGGCAGTTAACCCCGCCACATAGTCCAGATACCAGGCATCGGTGGCCTGCACCGCCTGCTGCAGCTCCGGTAGCGTCGGCGTTTCGACGGTATTGCTGGCGCTGTAGGCCGGCGCCAGGCCCTGCAGGTTGGCGACAAAGATGCGCTCGACCACATGGATGTGATTGAGAATGCGCAGCGCCGCGTGCAACTCGGCCTGCTGGGTTAGCGGGTCGAGGCGTTGCAATTCGCTGAACAGTTCCCGATTGGCCCAGGCCTTGTATTGCAACAATGAACTCAATAAGTGCGCGCTGCTCATATAAGTCCTTCAATAGGTTGGTAATTAAATTAATGCTCGACCAGTGTGGCGGCTGCTGATGGATAGTTGCTGTGTTATGGGCTGCTGGCGCGCATACTGGTGATTCAATCTATTTCCAGGTAATTATGATGAACCTTGCCCTGACGCCGCTGATTTCCTTGCTTGCCGGTATTCTGATACTGGTGATGCCACGGCTGCTGAACTATATCGTGGCTATTTATCTGATAATTATCGGCGTTGTCGGAATATTCGGCGGCGGCAACTTCAATCTGCGCTTTTAATAATTAGGCCGCCGCGCCTTTATGCGGCCAGCAATAAAACCGCATTAGGCCGGTTATTGCTCTTTATATAAGCGGGCAGCGTTCTGCTCCACGGCCTTGAGCACCAGATAGAGCAAGGGGCCGACCGAGACAAATAGCGCGGTCAGGGCAAAGAAGGGCAGCAGATAGCCCAGGGATTTGCCGCGGGCCCGGCCATCGCGGTACATCCAGATGCAGGCCAGGGCGGCGAGGATATACAGGTCGATTACCACCTGGGCGGTGTCCGCGCTGGACATCAGTTGCAGGCCGAACTGCAGCAGCGATTGCTCGGCGTGCAGCATCACGTAAAGGGTGTAGGCGCTAAACGCCAGCAGGGTGAGCAGGGGCAGTGCGAGCTTTTGCATAAGGCCATCCTTGGTTGGGTTGTGTTCAGGCTAGGCGCTTGGCGCCGCCGGGGCGGCATGCTGTTCCAGCACCAGTTGGTAGTGCTCGACGCTGGGGAAGGGCTGGTAGAAATGATGCAGCAGGGCCTTCCACTGCTGATACTGCGGCGAGCCGCGAAAGCCGATGGTGTGCGCCTCCAGTGACTGCCAGTTGACCAGCAGCAGATAGCGGCTGGGGTTCTCCAGGCAGTGCTGCAACTGGTGGGACAGATAGCCGGGCATGCTGGCGATAATGGCCGAGGCCTGAGTGAAGGCCGCCTCGAACTCGGCTTCCTGGCCCGGGACTATATCGAGGATGGCGACTTCGAGCATGCGGGTCTTCCTTGCCGGTAGCGGGGGTGGCGGGTTGCCAGCCCGGTCGCGCACTCGACGCTAGCGGCTTTCCTCCGGCCTGTCCATTTCTCGCCTGGTGCCTGCGCGGCAGTTCTCCATCAACTCTCCATCCCTGCTCCATAAAACCACCACTTGGCCTGCCCAGACTCTGCCTACCTTAAGCGTATCGGAGAGTTGCACCATGAACCGCATTCTGGGTTTCAAGTTGGGCGCTATCGCCCTGTTGATTCTGTTATTGCTGATTCCGCTGTCGATGATCGGCGGGCTGGTGGGGGAGCGGCAGTATCAGCGTGCTGAGGTGCTGCAGGATATTGCCCGCAGTTCCAGCTATCGCCAGCAGCTCACCGGGCCGATCCTGGTGCTGCCCTACACCAAGGTCTGGCACGAGTGGAAAACCCACGAGAAGACCGGCGAACGCTATATGGAAGAGCAGCAGCGCAGTGGGCGCCTGTACTTTCTGCCGGAGCGCTTCGTGCTCAATGGCCAGGTCAGCACCGAGGAGCGCGCGCGGGGGATTTATAAGGCCCTGCTGTATCGCAGCGACAACCAGGTCAGCGGCCTGTTCAAGCTGCCGGCACGCCTGGGGCTGGGCACCGACCTGGGGCTGTACCGTTTCGCCAAGCCGTTTCTGGCGGTGGGTATCAGCGATATCCGCGGCATCAGCAATGACCTGCAACTGCGCCTGAATGGCATGACCCTGGGCTTTGCCCCGGGCACTGGCGATGAGCGCCTGGGCGCCGGGGTACATGCGCCCTTGCCCGAGCTGGATAGCCAGGGTGGGCAGGTGCTGGAATTCGCCTTCGAGCTCAAGCTGCAGGGCACCGAGATGCTCAGCATCACGCCGGTGGGGCGCGACAGTCGGGTCGAGCTGAGTTCCGCCTGGCCGCATCCGAGCTTTGTCGGCGAGTACCTGCCGAGCAGCCGTGAAGTAAGTGCGGCGGGCTTTAAGGCGCAGTGGCAGACCAGCTTCTTCGCCACCGATATGCAGCAGGCGCTGCACGACTGCGTCTACAAGGACAGTTGCAGCGGGCTCTCCGCGCGCCATTTCGGCGTCAGCTTTGTCGACCCGGTGGACCAGTACCTGAAGACCGAGCGGGCGATCAAATACGCGCTGCTGTTTATCGGCCTGACCTTTGCCGTGTTCTTCCTCTTCGAGGTGCTCAAGCGCATGGCGGTGCACCCGGTGCAGTACGCCCTGGTGGGCATGTCGCTGGCGCTGTTCTACCTGCTGCTGTTGTCGCTTTCCGAACACCTGAACTTCGCCCTGGCCTACGCCATTGCGGCGACGGCCTGCGTGCTGCTGATCGGCTTCTACGTCAGCTATGTGCTGCATAGCGCCGTGCGTGGCGGGGCCTTCGCCGCCTTGCTGGCGCTGCTCTACGCCATGCTGTTCGGCCTGCTCGGGGCCGAGGACTACGCCCTGCTGATGGGCTCGCTGCTGGTGTTCGGCGTGCTCGCCGGGGTGATGGTGCTGACCCGCAAGCTGGATTGGTACGGCGTCGGCAGGAGCACTGCGCACAGCCCGGCCAACAGCCTTTGACCACCAGGGCGCGGCCTGGCCGCGCCCGTTCAAGGAGTCCGTCATGATGCGTTTATTCGTACAGTTTTGCGCCTGTTGCGCCCTGGGCCTGGCGGTTGCGCTACTGCTGTTGCTCGGCCTGATGTTCTGCGGCCAGTTCACTCTGATCGATGGCCTGCTGCTAAGCGGCAAGCCGCTGGCGCTCTTGAGCCTGAACCTGCTGCCGGAGAGCTTCTGGCAGGAGTTGACCGGCCTGGCGGACGCCGCCCAGAACGCCGCGCTGCAATCCTTTGTCAGCCTGTGCGCGGCCCTGGGCCAGCTCGGCCTGTTGCTGGCGGCTGGTTTCTTCCGCCTGTGGTACTGGCGATGAGCGGCCATGTGGGGTTGCGCGAGGAGGCGCGGGCCGCGCATTTGCTGGCGCGGCGCATCGCCCGCTTGTTTGCCACTGAGCTGCGCCCGGCGCCGCGACGGCCCGAAGGGTGGCCGCCAGGGATGGTCGGCCATAAAAAAGGCAGCCCGTAGGCTGCCTGCAAAGGGGTAAGGCAAGTGCAGGGGTTAGTGGGCGGTCGCCCCGCTGGCACCCAGGCCGGTTTGCGAGCGGACGAACTGCGGGATAAAGCGGGCGCGGGCATCGCGGGCCGCCACGGACTTGTCGGTAACCGAGAAGAACCAGATGCCGAAGAAGGCCACGGCCATGGAGAACAGCGCCGGGTACTCGTAGGGGAAGATCGCCTCGGCGTTGCCCAGCACTTGTACCCACACGGTTGGGCCGAGGATCATCAGGGTCACCGCGGTGATCAGGCCCAGCCAGCCGCCCACCATGGCGCCGCGGGTGCTGAGGTTCTTCCAGTACATGCTGAGGATCAGCACCGGGAAGTTGCAGCTGGCGGCGATGGAGAAGGCCAGGCCGACCATAAAGGCGATGTTCTGCTTCTCGAACGCGATACCCAGGCCGATGGCCAGCACGCCAAGGCAGACGGTGGTGATCTTCGAGACGCGCAGCTCATCTTTCTCGTTGGCCTTGCCCTTCTTGACCACGCTGGCATACAGGTCATGGGACACCGCCGAGGCGCCGGCCAGGGTCAGACCGGCAACCACGGCGAGGATGGTGGCGAAGGCCACGGCCGAGATAAAGCCAAGGAACCAGCTGCCGCCTACGGCGTTGGCCAGGTGGATGGCCGCCATGTTGTTGCCGCCGAGCAGGGCGCCGGTGGCATCCTTGAAGGCCGGGTTGGTGCTTACCAGCAGAATCGCGCCGAAGCCGATGATAAAGGTCAGGATATAGAAGTAGCCGATAAAGCCGGTGGCGTAGAACACCGACTTACGCGCTTCCTTGGCATCGCTCACGGTGAAGAAGCGCATGAGGATATGCGGCAGGCCAGCGGTACCGAACATCAGCGCCAGGCCCAGGGAGATGGCCGAAATCGGGTCTTTCACCAGGCCGCCGGGGCTCATGATCGCCTCGCCTTTGGGGTGTACGGCAATGGCTTCGCTGAACAGGCGGGCGAAGTCGAAGTCGACGTGCTTCATCACCATCAGCGCCATAAAGGAGGCGCCGGAGAGCAGCAGTACGGCCTTGATGATCTGTACCCAGGTGGTCGCCAGCATGCCGCCGAACAGCACATAGAGCACCATCAGGATGCCGACCAGGATCACCGCCACATGGTATTCGAGGCCGAACAGCAGCTGGATCAGCTTGCCGGCACCGACCATCTGCGCGATCAGGTAGAAGGCCACCACCACCAGCGAGCCGCTGGCCGACAGGGTGCGGATCTGGGTCTGACCGAGGCGGTAAGAGGCCACGTCGGCGAAGGTGTACTTGCCGAGGTTGCGCAGGCGTTCGGCGATCAGAAACAGGATCACCGGCCAGCCGACCAGAAAGCCGATCGAGTAGATCAGACCGTCATAGCCACTGGTGAACACCAGGGCGGATATCCCCAGGAACGAGGCCGCCGACATATAGTC
>DASUOY010000530.1:0-5153 GCA_036276395.1 Pseudomonas sp. | reverse complement strand
CGGCGTCGATCCGAACCCGCACATGTCGCTGTATGCCGCCAAGGCCTCGGGCATGATGGGCCTGACCGCGGAAATGCTCGGCAAGATGCATGGCATCAGCCGTGAGCAGCAGGACGCCTTCGGTGAGCGTTCGCACCGTCTGGCCCACAAAGCTACCGTCGAAGGCAAGTTCAAGGATGAAATCATCCCGATGCAAGGCTACGACGAGAACGGCTTCCTGAAAGTCTTCGACTACGACGAAACCATTCGTCCGGAGACCACCCTGGAAAGCCTGGCTGCACTGAAGCCTGCGTTCAACCCGAAAGGCGGCACCGTGACTGCGGGTACTTCCTCGCAGATCACCGACGGCGCTTCCTGCATGATCGTGATGAGCGCCCAGCGTGCTCAGGATCTCGGCATCCAGCCGATGGCCGTGGTTCGCGCCATGGCTGTTGCCGGTGTGGATCCGGCGATCATGGGTTACGGCCCAGTACCGTCCACCCAGAAAGCCCTCAAGCGTGCTGGCCTGACCATCAATGACATCGACTTCTTCGAGCTCAACGAAGCCTTCGCCGCCCAGGCCCTGCCTGTGCTGAAGGATTTGAAAGTACTCGACAAGATGGAAGAGAAGGTCAACCTGCACGGCGGCGCTATCGCCCTGGGTCACCCGTTCGGCTGTTCCGGTGCGCGTATCTCCGGTACCCTGCTGAACGTGATGAAGCAGAATGGCGGCACCTTCGGTGTGTCCACCATGTGCGTAGGTCTCGGCCAAGGCATCACCACCGTCTTCGAACGCCTGTAAGCTTTACTGGGTGTAAAAGATGGAAAAACCGGGGCCAGGTGCCCCGGTTTTTGCTTTTGGCCCGCCATCCATGCTGGCCACCCTTCAGGCAGTCGCTACGCGACGTGAAAAATTTCTCTCGGAAATTTTTGTCGGCAGTAAATCTTCAAGGAATCCAGCCATGCAGGTGCAGCCAGGTCTTTATCGCCACTACAAGGGCCCGCAATACCGGGTGTTCGGTGTGGCCCAGCATTCCGAGACGCAGCAGCAGATGGTGGTCTACCAGGCGTTGTACGGTGAGTACGGCCTGTGGGTGCGGCCGCTTGAGATGTTTTGCGAAAGCGTTGAAGTGGACGGCGAAAGCGTTCCGCGCTTTGCTTTGATTCAGGCTGAAAGCGCCGTATTTACCAAGCCTTGAGCTGATACCCAGGCACTGCTGCGCTTGACCTCGGCTTAACCACCACTATATATAGCGGTGCCGCGCTAGCAGGCAGCAGTACGCCTCCCGCATTTAATTATCGAATTTCAGGAATTTTCCAATCCATGGGCAAATCGCTGGTCATCGTGGAATCCCCGGCCAAGGCCAAGACTATCAACAAGTACTTGGGTAACGAGTACGTGGTGAAGTCGAGCATCGGCCATATCCGTGACCTGCCTACCAGCGGTTCGGCGAGCACGGCCAAGGAGCCGGCCAAGCGCGGTAAGGCCGCTGCCGGTGAAGCGCCGGCGCTATCGCCCAAGGAAAAGGCCAAGCGTCAGCTATTCGCCCGTATGGGGGTCGATCCCGAGCATGGCTGGAAGGCCAAGTATGAAATTCTCCCGGGCAAGGAGAAGGTCGTCGAGGAATTGCGCCGCTTGGCCAAGGATGCCGACACCATCTACCTCGCAACCGACTTGGACCGCGAGGGGGAAGCCATTGCCTGGCACCTGCGCGAATCCATCGGTGGCGACGACAGCCGCTACAAGCGCGTGGTGTTCAACGAAATCACCAAGAAGGCCATTCAGGAGGCTTTTGCCAAGCCTGGTGAGCTGGATATCAACCGGGTCAACGCGCAGCAGGCGCGGCGTTTCCTCGACCGCGTGGTGGGCTATATGGTCTCGCCGCTGCTGTGGGCCAAGATCGCCCGTGGCCTGTCCGCCGGACGTGTACAGTCGGTAGCGGTGAAGCTGGTGGTGGAGCGTGAGAAAGAGATCCGCGCCTTCGTCCCCGAAGAGTACTGGGAAGTGCACGCCGATCTGGGTACCGCCAAGGGCGCCAATGTACGCTTCGAAGTGGCGCGCGAGAACGGTGCCGCCTTCAAACCGCTGAATGAAGCCCAGGCCATGGCGGCCCTGGCTACGCTCAAGGCGTCCAGCTACAGCATCGCCAAACGCGAAGATAAACCGACCAGCAGCAAGCCCTCGGCACCCTTTATTACCTCCACCCTGCAGCAGGCGGCGAGTAACCGCCTCGGCTTTGGCGTGAAGAAGACCATGATGATGGCCCAGCGTCTCTATGAGGCCGGTTACATCACCTATATGCGTACCGACTCGACCAACCTCTCGGCCGACGCCGTGAGCATGGTGCGTGACTTTATCCAGGGCGAGTTCGGCAAGAAGTACCTGCCGGCCGATCCGATTGCCTATAGCAGCAAAGAAGGCGCGCAAGAGGCGCACGAAGCGATTCGTCCGTCCGACGTCAACCTCAAACCGACCCAGCTGTCCGGCATGGAGCGTGACGCCGAGCGCCTGTACGAGCTGATCTGGCGCCAATTCGTGGCCTGCCAGATGCCGCCGGCCGAGTACCTGTCGACCACAGTGACGGTCACCGCCGCGCAGTTCGAGCTGCGCGCCAAGGGCCGTATCCTCAAGTTCGACGGTTATACCCGCGTGTTGCCGCAGCTGAGCAAACCGGGCGATGACGATGTGCTGCCGGACATGAGCCAGGGCGAAGTACTCAAGCTGATCAAGCTCGACCCGAGCCAGCACTTCACCAAGCCGCCGGCGCGTTACTCCGAAGCCAGTCTGGTCAAGGAAATGGAAAAGCGCGGTATCGGTCGCCCATCGACCTATGCGGCGATCATCGGCACTATCCAGGACCGCGGTTACGTCGCCCTGCACAATCGGCGTTTCTACTCTGAGAAGATGGGCGACATCGTTACCGAGCGCCTGGCCGAAAGCTTCTCCAACCTGATGGACTACGGTTTTACCGCCGGCATGGAAGAGCACCTGGACGATGTGGCCCAGGGCGAGCGTGAGTGGAAGCATCTGCTCGACGAGTTCTATGGCGACTTCAAGAAGAAACTTGAAGTGGCTGAGGCGGGCGAGGGTGGCATGCGCGCCAACCAGCCAACCCTGACCGATATCGCCTGTCGCGATTGTGGCCGGCCGATGACCATTCGCACCGCATCCACCGGCGTGTTCCTCGGTTGCTCCGGCTATGCGCTGCCGCCCAAAGAGCGCTGCAAGGCCACGGTGAATCTGGTGCCGGGCGACGAGATTGCCGCGGACGATGAAGGCGAGTCCGAGTCTCTGGTGCTGTTGGGCAAGCATCGCTGCCCAATCTGCGCCACAGCCATGGATGCCTATCTGCTGGACGAGACCCGCAAGCTGCATATCTGCGGCAATAACCCGGATTGCTCGGGTTACGAGGTCGAGCAGGGTCAGTACCGGATCAAGGGTTATGAAGGCCCGAGCCTGGACTGCGACAAGTGCGGCAGCCAGATGCAGCTGAAAACCGGCCGTTTCGGCAAGTTTTTCGGTTGCACCAATAGCGAGTGCAAGAACACCCGCAAACTGCTGAAAAGCGGTGAAGCGGCGCCACCGAAGATGGATCCGGTGAAAATGCCGGAACTTAAGTGCGAGAAGGTCAACGACACCTATATCCTGCGCGATGGTGCCTCGGGTCTGTTCCTGGCCGCCAGCCAGTTTCCGAAGAACCGCGAAACCCGCGCGCCTTTGGTGTTGGAACTGGTACCGCATAAGGATGAGATCGACAGCAAGTACCACTTCCTGCTCGATGCGCCGAAGAAAGACCCAGAGGGCCGTGCAGCAGTTATCCGCTACAGCCGCAAGACCAAGGAGCAGTACGTGCAGACCGAGGTCGACGGCAAGCCAACCGGCTGGCGCGCCTTCTTTGATGGCGGCAAGTGGAAGGTCGAAGACAAGCGCTGATCTGACTAAGTGCGCGCCCGTGAGCTACGGGCGCGCGTATGCTTATCCGATCCGTTGTGGAGGGTGCCGCTATGGCTAACGAGCTCTATACCCGTACCAATCAGAAAATCTTTTATGCGGGCCTTGCCCTGGAGTCCTGGCGTAAAGCCGAGGAGGGGCGTGCCATGAACGCTCTGGCGTTGGTGCAGGCTGAGCGCGAGGCGGTGCTGTTTCATCTGTATGGCGCGCTGCTGGGGCTGTGCCATGAGATTGCCGGTTATTACCGCCTGCCTGAGAGTAATGCGCCGCGTGCCGAGCACTTTCTCTGCAAGGAGGTGCTGGAGGCCGCACCTAGCCAGGAATTGGGTGAACTGGTCGAACTGGCGCGGGCGCCAGACAGCTGGCTGGCGCAACTGCTCAAAGCTTATACGCAACTGTTCCAGCCACCGCAGGCCGACAAGAAGGCCAAGATCGATCCGGCTACGCCGCTGATTACGGCGCTCAGTCTGGATGAGGAAGTTGCTCCCTTGGCGCGGGAAACCCTGGAGGCCTGGCGCCAGCAGCTGAAGTCTTTGGCGCAGCGGTTCCGCGAAACCCTGAGCGAGTGGTAAACGACAATAGGCCCTAGGGCGGGCCTTGGTCGACTGGTACAATGCCGGCCTTTCGTGGAGAGCCGATCCTATGCCTACATCCTTTCTGGAAATTGTCGAGCTGCCTGACGGGCGCATCGCCCTACGCCGCGCCGAGGACGAAGAGTCCCTGGTGGTGCTGGACTTTTCTGCTGATGCCAAGGCGTTCTTGCAAGGCCAGCATGTAGAGGTGGCCAAGGCGATGCTCAATGTCGGCGTGCAGATGGCGGGCAGGCTGGCTGAGAATAATTTCCAGCAGGAAGACGGGCCGCGGGTTCTGCATTGATGGTAGCCAAGGCATCCAGCGCGATGCCTTGAGCCTGCTGCGTAGCGCCTGTTTCGCGCCAATCCCTATGCCTGCTTCGTACAGTCCTTGTACGAGTGCCTTACCCCAGACTGATATTCAGGCTTTGCGCCTTGCCCTGCTGTGCCGCCTGCTCGAGCTGTTGCCGTGCCTGGCGCTCAAGTGGGTGCAGCCAGCTGACTACGGTATGGCTGCGGCCCAGTTTTAGGGCTTGCTGGGCCAGTTCCAGCGGGGTTTGCTCACCGCGTGGGTGCAGCAACAGAATGCGTTCACGGTTCAGGCCGGCATCGCGCAGCCAGGTCTGGGTCAGGCTGGCGGGTGGTGCTAT
>DASUOY010000529.1:0-6976 GCA_036276395.1 Pseudomonas sp. | reverse complement strand
CGCACCGTGCTGTGCCACAACTTCGGCTTCGCCGGCCTGTCGTTTGCCGGCTATGGCAGCTCGGCCTGGGTGCCGACCTTCTTTATCCGCACCCATGGCTGGGATGCCGGCGAGGTGGGCATCATCTACGGCAGCATAGTGGCGGTGTTTGGTTGCCTGGGCATCGTCTTCGGCGGGCGGCTGGCCGACTGGATGGCCAAGCACGGGCGCAGCGACGCCAATATGCGCGTCGGCCTGTATGCGGCCATAGGTGCGGTGCCCTGCGTGCTGACCTTCCCCTTGCTCGATAGCGGGTTCTGGGCCGCGGTGATGATGGCCCCCACGGTGTTCTGCCTGAGCATGCCGTTCGGCGTGGCGCCGGCGGCGATCCAGGAAATCATGCCCAATTCCATGCGCGGCCAGGCCTCGGCCATCTACCTGTTCGTCATCACCCTGATCGGCCTGGGCATAGGTCCGACCGCGGTGGCGCTGGTGACCGACTATGGCTTCGGCGACGACATGGCGCTGCGTTACTCGCTGCTGATCGTCACCAGCATCGCCGTGTTCAGCTCCATCGTGCTGCTGAGCATGAGCCTCAGGCCCTACCGCGACAGCGTGGTGCGCTTGCAGGGCTGGTCGGCCAGCCCGGCTTAGAACCTGTTTACGATCTGCTGGCGTCGGCCCGGCGGCGTTAAAAACAGGCTCTAGATAATTAGCGGCATAAAAAAGCCCCGCAAGTGCGGGGCTTTTTAGTGGGCGCGATTTACAGGTCCGGCTCTTCCAGCACTGTCTTGTCGCGCCAGCCCTGGCCGCCTGGCAGCAGCAGGTTGAGCAGCAGGGCGCAGATGGCGCACAGGGAAATGCCGGACAGGGCGAAGTCCGTGTTGCCGATCACCATACCGCCGATGCCGAACACCAGGGTTACCGAGACGATGATCAGGTTGCGCGCTTCGGACAGGTCGACCTGATGGCGGATCAGGGTGTTCAGGCCAACCACCGCGATGGAGCCGAACAGCAGGCAGAGAATGCCGCCCATCACCGGCACCGGAATGCTCTGCAGCGCGGTGCCGAACTTGCCGACAAAGGCCAGGCCGATGGCGAAGCAGGCCGCCCAGGTCATGATCTTCGGGTTGTAGTTCTTGGTCAGCATCACCGCGCCGGTGACTTCCGCATAGGTGGTGTTGGGCGGGCCGCCGAACAGGCCGGCGGCCGAGGTGGCCAGGCCGTCGCCGAGCAGGGTGCGGTGCAGGCCGGGCTGCTTGATGAAGTTCTTGCCGGTGACGCTGCCAATCGCCACCACCCCGCCGATGTGCTCGATGGCCGGCGCCAGGGCCACCGGGACTATGTACAGAATCGCGCCCCAATGCAGCTCCGGCGCCACGAACGCCGGAAGCGCCAGCCAGGGCGCGGCCGCGACATTGCTGGTGTCGATCACCCCACAGAATGCGGCGACTATGCAGCCAACGATGATCCCCGCGAGGATCGGCACCAGGCGCAGCAGGCCACGGCCCATGGCGGCGACCAGCACGGTGGTGACCAGCGCCGACATGGAAATCAGCATGGCGGTTGCGTACGGCACCAGTTGCGCGCTGCCATCGCCGGCCTTGCCCATGGCCATGTTCACCGCCACTGGCGACAGCGCCAGGCCGATGGAAATGATCACCGGGGCAATCACCACCGGCGGCAGCAGACTGTCGATAAACCCGGCGCCTTTGACCCGCACCACGGCGCTGAGCAGGATATACACCAGGCCCGAGGCGACGATGCCACCGAGCACGGCGGGCAGGCCGAACTCACCCTTGGCGGCGAGAATCGGTGCGATAAAGGCGAAGCTGGAGGCGAGGAATACCGGCACCTGGCGGCCGGTTACCAGCTGGAACAGCAGGGTGCCGATACCGGCGGTGAACAGCGCGACGTTGGGGTCCATACCGGTGATCAGCGGCATCAGCACCAGGGCGCCAAAGGCCACGAAGAGCATCTGCGCGCCGGAAATGCCCTGGCGCCAGAGTGGGTCGTTGAATTCGTTGTGCATGCTCAAGCGTCCTTCTGCTTGGTACCGAAAATCTTGTCGCCGGCATCACCGAGGCCGGGAATGATATAGCCGTGCTCGTTCAGGCACTGGTCGATGGAGGCGGTGAAGATCAGCACATCGGGGTGGGCGTCGTTGACTACCTTGATCCCTTCCGGGGCGGCCACCAGGACCATGGCGCGGATTTCCTTGCAACCGGCTTTTTTCAGCAGGTCGATGGTGGCGACCATGGAACCGCCGGTGGCCAGCATGGGGTCGATGATCATGGCCAGGCGCTCGTCGATTTCCGGCACCAGCTTTTCCAGGTAGGTGTGCGCTTCCAGGGTTTGCTCGTTGCGCGCCACGCCCACGGCGCTGACCTTGGCCCCGGGGATCAGGCTGAGCACGCCGTCGAGCATGCCGATACCGGCGCGCAGAATCGGCACCACGGTGATCTTTTTGCCGGAGATCTTCTCCACCTGCACGGTGCCTGCCCAACCTTCGACGTCGTAGCTTTCCAGAGGCAGATCCTTGGTCGCTTCGTAGGTCAGCAGCGCCCCCACTTCCTGGGCCAGTTCGCGGAAGTTCTTCGTGCTGATATCGGCGCGGCGCATCAGGCCGAGCTTGTGGCGGATCAGCGGGTGGCGGATCTCGAGAATGGGCATGGGAGAGTCTCCGGCGGGTGGGCGAAAAATTGCGTTAGATTAAAGCATTGGCCAGGCCAAATGCTGGGCTTTGCCGCTACGAATGCGGCCAATAGCGACTAAATTACGACAGTAACCGGGGTTTTCTGCACTTTGTCCGTCGGGGCTTGCCCAGCGGCCTGCAGATGCGTACCTTTGCCGGCTTTTATTTTGACGCATCGATCAGGTTTTCTGGTTTGTGCGATGCCCGCCCAACCAAGAGGAAACAGCATGTCCGCCGATCTCGCGCACATCCGCCAAGTCATGGCCGAAGCCGATTGCCTGTACAACGAAGCCGAAGTGGAAGCGGCCATCGACCAGGTCGCCCAGGCGATCAATGGCGAACTGGCCGAGCGCAACCCGGTGGTGTTCTGCGTGATGAATGGCGGCCTGATCTTCTCCGGCAAGCTGCTGCCCAAACTGGGTTTCCCCCTGGAGCTGTCCTACCTGCACGCCACCCGCTACCGCAACGAAACCAGTGGCGGCGAGCTGTTCTGGAAGGCCAAGCCGGAAATCTCCTTTATCGACCGCGACGTGCTGATCATCGACGACATCCTCGATGAGGGGCATACCCTGGGCGCGATCATCGACTTCTGCCGCCACGCCGGCGCCCGCGCCGTGCACACCGCGGTGCTGATCGACAAGGAGCACGACCGCAAGGCTCGCCCTGACCTGAAAGCCGACTTCGTCGGCCTGCCGTGCATCGACCGCTATATCTTCGGCTATGGCATGGACTACAAGGGCTACTGGCGCAACGCGCCGGGTATCTATGCGGTCAAGGGGCTGTAAGCACCTGTAGGGTGCGCCGCGCGCACCGACGCTGCTGGCTGCCGGCGCCGTCCATCGTTACTAGGATAAAGGCTGGTAATGGCTGGTGCGCACAGCGCACCCTAGCGGGGTTCGGCGTCAATCATTGACGGCTGATTCCAGCCAGCGCAGCGCCTTTTCCCTGGCCTGGGGCAGGTCGCGCACATAGGCCAGTTGCCCTTCGCTGCGCTGAATACCGGCGCGGCGCAGCTTCAGGCGTACCCGTGGGCTGGCGCCGACCAGCACCAGGCCGATGCCTTGCTGGCGATAGTCGCGTAGCACGTTGTCCAGGGCCACCAGGGCGGTCATGTCCAGCAGTGGCACGGCGCTGATATCGACTATTACCACCCGCACCCCGGGGGTGAAGCGGCGCAGCACGCTCAGGGCCTTTTCCGCCGCGCCGAAGAACAGCGGGCCGCGGATGGCGTACACCAGCACATGCTCGGGCAGATCACTCAGCGCCTGGTGAAAGTGCTTGGGCAGGGTTTCGGTATCGGTCAGGTCGCTCATGCGCTTGATAAACAGGCCGGCGGCCAGCAGCAGGCCGACACCCACCGCCAGCACCATGTCGAACAATACGGTCAGGCTCAGGCAGGTCAGCAGCACCAGCACATCGCTGCGTGGGGCGATGCGCAGGGTGTGCTGCACATGCCGCGCCTCGCTCATATTCCACGCCACCATCAGCAGCAGGGCGGCCAGCGCAGCCATCGGCAGGTAGCTGAACAGCGGCGCGAGAAACAGGATGGCGACCAGCACCACGGCAGAGTGAATGATCGCCGCCAGGGGCGAAAAGGCCCCAGCGCGCACATTGGCGGCGCTGCGGGCAATCGCCGCGGTGGCGGTGATGCCGCCGAAGAAGGGCGCCACCAGGTTGCCGATACCCTGGCCGATCAGCTCGGCATTGGGGTCGTGCTTGCTGCCGGTCATGCCGTCGGCCACCACCGCGCACAGCAGCGATTCGATGGCGCCGAGCATGGCGATGGCAAAGGCCGGGGCGAGCAGCTGGCGCAGCAGTTCGAAGCTGATCACTAGCGGCTGGCCATCGGCGCCGGGCAGTTGCCAGGGCCAGTTGAAACTCGGCAGAAAGGGCGGGATACCCGCATGCGTGACGCCATCCAGGCTGTAGCTAAAGCGCTCGCCGATGGTCGCTACTGGAATCTGCAGGCTTTCCAGCAGCAAGCCGAGCAGGGCGCCGAGGGTCAGGGCCACCAGATGGCCGGGTACCCTGGGTACCCAGCGTGGCCAGATCAGCAGCACCGCCAGACACACCAGCGCCACCAGGCTGTCACCCAGTTGCAGGCTGGGCAGGGCATGCAACAGCGCATCGAGCTGCTCAATATAGTGAGCCGGTTGCGTGGCCAGGCGCAGGCCCAGCAGATCCTTGATCTGCAGGGTGGCGATGACAATGCCGATGCCTGCGGTAAAGCCCAGGGTCACCGGGTAGGGGATAAATTCGATCAAGCGCCCGGCGCGCAGCAGCCCCAGCACGATCAGGATCAGCCCGGCCAGCAGGGTGCAGAGCAGCAGGCCGCCGAGGCCGAACTGCTGGGTGATCGGCAGCAGTATCACCACAAAGGCGGCGGTCGGCCCGGAGACGTTGAAGCGCGAGCCGCCAAACAGGGCGATCAGGCTGCCGGCCACCAGCACCGTATACAGGCCATGCTGCGGCGCCACGCCCACGGCAATCGCCAGGGCCATGGCCAGGGGGATGGCGATAATGCCAACCGTGACACCCGCGCCGAGGTCACCGCGCAGGCTTTTCCAGGAATAGCCGGCACGCAGGGATTGGCGCCAGGCGCTGAACAGGGGAGGCAGGGGCAGCGACATAAGGACTCCAGCGGGGATAAGCGCAGTATAGGGCCGACCAGGCCCAGGCGAACTTGACCTAAGTCGGCTTAAGGCGCCTATGGCAGCAGCCATAGCAAGAGCCATGCCCGTGCTCGCTGTTCTGCGCGTTGAGCCACGGGGCGTGCCAGGGGTAAACTGCCGCCCCCGTGGTCCGCTAGCTGGAGTTGATGATGCGTAAAGACAAGAAACAGGTGATTGGCGAAGAAATCAGTGACGAGTCGATCAAGCTGTTCCTCGCCGTGGAGCCGGCCGATGCCACTCCGCCATCGCTGCACAAGCTGGTCAAGGCCTACCGTGGCCTGCGCGCCCACGACTTCGAGCGCTTTGTCGGCTTCTTCAAGGCTGCCGGTTACGACCTCAACGCCAAGGACGCCCAAGGCAATGACTTTATCGCCCTGATCCAGGATCAGCGCTTTGCCGAAGCCTATATCGACATTATCAAGGCGGCCCGCTAAACCTTCTCCCGCGCCAGTTATCGTCCTGATAACTGGCCGTTGCCCTGTCTTCCTGCCTATTTCCCCTTGAGTCCGGCGCATGCCTGCGCACTGATGGTGCGTCATGGGTTGTTCGCCCTACCTATGCGCCAGCTTTTTGCCTCTGATCACGCAAATCAATAGTGCTGGGCGGGCGAGACGACCGGTCATATTCTGCCCGGCATGAACTCCAGTATCCGATTTGACAAGCGTGACCTGATCCTCGCCAAGGGTGCCGAGGTGATGACCCGTCGCGGTTATCACGGCGCCGGCGTGCAGGAAATCGTGCAGGCGGCCGGGGTGCCCAAGGGCTCCTTCTATCACTACTTCGCCAGCAAGGAAGATTTCGCCCTGCAGGCCTTACAGCAGGTCTACCAGCCGCGCCTGGCGCGTTACGCCGAGGCCCTGGGCAACCCGCTGCTCGGCCCGCGCCAGCGCATCCTCGGTTACTACGGCGAGCTGGTGGAGCACTTCGCGCGCCAGGAACGCCTGGAATACCACTGCTTTATCGGCAGCCTGAGTTTCGAGATGGCCGAGCTGTCGCCGGCTCTGGGCGCCGAGGTGGATGCCATCCTGCAGCGCTCGGCGGACATCCTCCAGGGCTGTCTGGAGCAGGCCCAGGCCGCCGGTGAACTGGCCGTCGGCGAGGATTGCCGCAACCTGGCGAGCTTTATCAGCAATGCCTGGCAGGGCGCGTTGACGCGCCTGAAGGTGTCGAGCAATACCCGCGTGCTGGAAGACTTTATCCAACGTTTGCAGCTGTTGTTGCAGGCCTGATTTTTTTACCAACCTTTAACGAGACGACCGGTCGCCTGGCCGGCTAGAGGAATGATGATGACCGATCCAGTAAAAGCGCTGTTTCAACCCTTCAGCCTGGGCGCGCTGGAACTGCCGACCCGCGTGGTGATGGCGCCCATGACCCGTTCCTTCTCGCCGGGCGGCGTGCCCAACAGCAAGGTCATCGAGTACTACCGCCGCCGCGCCGCCGCCGGTGTCGGCCTGATCGTCACCGAAGGCACCACGGTCGGCCACAAGGCCGCCAACGGTTACCCGAACGTGCCGCGCTTCTACGGCGAAGACGCCCTGGCCGGCTGGCAGAAAGTGGTCGAGGCGGTGCACGCCGAAGGCGGCAAGATAGTTCCGCAGCTGTGGCACGTGGGTAATGTGCGCAAGCTCGG
>DASUOY010000528.1:0-4361 GCA_036276395.1 Pseudomonas sp. | reverse complement strand
TGATTCAGCTCAAAGATGATCAGATGGCCAAGCTGCAAGCCGATCTGGCTGCCCAGGGCAAGGCTGCTGCTGTCCCTCCGGTTGCCGAGGCTGCGGCCCCTGAGGCTGCGCCGGTTGAAGCGGCCAAGCCTGCGGAACCTGTTGCCCCGGCGGTGCCGGCGGCGGTAGAGGAGCCTGACTTTAACTACAGCGAAGAGCCCGCGGCTAAACCTGAAGCGGCTGCGCCGCAAGTCGCAGCGCCTGAGCTGGCTACACCTGCTGCACCTGAGGCTGTGGAGCCGGCAGCTCCGGCTGAGGCCGAAAAGCCGAAGCCAGTTGTGGCTGAAGCACCGGTGAAACCGGTAGCCCCGGTGGTTGCGGCAGCGCCTGCGGCCGAGCCGCAAGTGGAAAGCAACTTTGTCGATGATCTGCTGGCCAACCCGATGCTGCTGGGGCTGACTGGCGGTGGTGCGCTGCTGGTATTGCTGCTGGCCTTGATGATGTTGTCGCGGCGCAATGCTCTGAAAGAAGCCGAACTGCAGGAAAGCCTGGCCGCCGATGAGCAGGCCGGTGCGCTGAGTGCGGACATGGAGCTGCCGGCCGATAGTTTTGACGGTCTGGGTGATGATCTGACTGAGGGCGCTCAGGAGCCAGCCACGCAAGAGCGCGTCGCTGCACAAACCGGCGATGCCTTGGGTGAGGCCGATATCTATATCGCCTATGGCCGCTTCAATCAGGCCGCCGAATTGCTGCAAACTGCCATCAATGACGAGCCACAGCGCAGTGATCTGCGTCTGAAGCTGATGGAGGTATACGCCGAGCTGGGTGACCGTGAGGCTTTTGCGCGCCAGGATCATGAGTTGCGTGAAATTGGTGGCAGTGCCGCCGAGATTGACCAGATCAAGGCCAAGTATCCGGCGATGGCTGCTGTTGCCGGGGCTGCGGGTCTTGCCGCCGCTGCTGCGGCGGACGAGGAGGGGCTGGATATGTTCAGTCTCGACGACCTTGCCCTGGATGAGCCCGAGGCGCAGGCCTCAGCACCTGCTGGCGATCTGGATGATGCTTTCGATCTGAGCCTGGATGATCTCGAGGCCGATCTGGAGCGTGATCTGCAGGCTGCTGGTGATTCCGCGGCGTTGAGCGATATGGACGGCCTGTCGCTGGATAGCGATTTGGATTTCAGCGTTGCCGACGAACCGGCGCAGAGCAAGGAAGATGATCTGAGCTTTGACCTGAGTCTGGAAGAGGCGGCCTCCGAGAGCGCGGCGCTGGATGATGATCTGGCTGATTTCAGTTTTGAGCTGGATACGCCTGCTAAGACCGAAGCCGCCGCTGAGGATGAGTTTCTCCTGAGCCTGGATGACGAGCCGGCGGTGGCTGCGCTGCAGGATGAGGTGCGAGACGTGCAGCAAGTGCCGCAGGCATTGGCCGAAACGGCTCTCGATTTGCCGGGCGAAGCGTCCGAGCAGGGTTTTGATCTGTCCGCAGACTTTGATCTGTCACTCAACGATGAGGCGCCGGCCCAGCCGTCGAGCGACAGTTTTGCCGCCCAACTGGATCAGGTAAGCGCCGAGTTGGACATGCTTTCCGGTGATCTGGATCAGGTCGATGAGCTTGATATGCCCTTGACCAGCAGCGGCGCCGAGGCGTCCCTGGATAATGACGATGACTTTGATTTCCTCTCCGGAACCGATGAGACCGCGACCAAGCTCGATCTGGCGCGGGCCTATATCGATATGGGCGATACCGAAGGTGCTCGCGACATCCTCGATGAAGTCATTGCCGAAGGTAACGATGGTCAGCAGCAGGAAGCTCGCGAGCTGATCGCTAAATTGGTTTGATAGATGTCTGATGGTCTCACTACAGCGGCAGCCGATTCGGCTGCCGTTGGCGTTTATAAGATAGCCCTCGGGGTTGAGTACAAAGGCTCGCGTTATCGGGGCTTTCAGCGCCAGCGCGCGGGCGTGCCTTCAATCCAGGAATCCCTGGAAAAAGCCCTGAGCAAAGTGGCCGGCGGTGTTGCGGTAACACTCAGTTGCGCCGGGCGTACCGACGCTCTGGTGCATGCCAGTGCTCAGGTGGTGCATTTCGATACCCCGGTCGAGCGTTCCATGCATGCCTGGGTCATGGGGGCGAATATGAATTTGCCCGGCGATATCAGCGTGACCTGGGCCAAGTCGATGCCGGCGCATTTCGATGCGCGTTTCTGCGCCATGGCCAGGCGCTACCGCTATGTGATTTACAACGATCAGATCCGCCCGGCGCATATGGCCGAGGAAGTGACCTGGAACCACCGTCCGCTGGATATCGAGCGCATGCGCGAGGCGGCCGAGGCCTTTGTCGGTACCCATGATTTCAGCGCTTTTCGGGCGCGTCAGTGCCAGGCCAAGTCGCCGATCAAGACGGTGCATCACCTGAAACTGCAGCAGCATGGGCGTTTTATCGTGCTGGATATCCGTGCCAACGCTTTT
This sequence comes from Pseudomonas sp., assembly GCA_036276395.1. Taxonomy (GTDB): domain Bacteria; phylum Pseudomonadota; class Gammaproteobacteria; order Pseudomonadales; family Pseudomonadaceae; genus Aquipseudomonas. Next base: position 1,911 of record DASUOY010000528.1, on the reverse strand, counting down.
TTGCACCATATGGTGCGCAATATCGCCGGGGTGCTGATGACCATCGGCGCCGGCGAGCGGCCGGTGGAATGGGCGCGTGAAGTGCTGGAAAGTCGGGTGCGTCGCACCGGAGGGGTAACGGCTCATCCCTCTGGCCTGTATCTGGTGCAGGTCGATTACCCGGATGAATTTGACCTACCTCGGCGCTATCTCGGGCCGCACTTTCTCTCCGGTTTGCCGGATGTGGCGGCTGACGCCTGACAGGCTATTTGTTAGCATCGAGCCTTTGCCGTATTCCCTGAGGTCGCCCCGTTGTCAGTCGTTCGCAGCAAGATCTGTGGTATTACCCGCATAGAAGACGCATTGTCAGCAGTTGAAGCTGGTGCGGATGCGATTGGCCTGGTGTTTTATGCCAAGAGCCCGCGGGCGGTCAGTGTGCAGCAGGCGCGAGCGATTATTGCCGCCTTGCCGCCATTCGTGACCACAGTGGGCCTGTTTGTCGATGCCAGCCGCTGCGAGTTGGGCGAGATTCTCGATGCTGTGCCTTTGGACCTGCTGCAGTTTCATGGTGACGAGAGTCCGGCTGCCTGCGAGGGCTTTCATCGTCCTTATATCAAGGCGCTGCGGGTCAAGCCTGGGGATGATATTGCTGCGCAGGTCGATGCCTATGCTGCTGCGTCAGGGATTTTGCTAGATACCTATGTATCGGGGGTTCCGGGTGGTACCGGGGAGGCATTCGATTGGGCGCTGGTGCCGCAAGGCCTGAGTAAGCCCATTATCCTGGCCGGCGGCTTGCACGCCGGCAATGTAGGGGCGGCGATCAAGCAGGTACGCCCCTATGCGGTGGATGTCAGTGGTGGGGTCGAGGTCAGCAAGGGCATCAAGGATGCCGCGAAGATCCAGGCCTTTATGCGGGCGGTAAAGTCGAGTTGAGGCTGGCGGCTGGTCGATGTGACGACGCCGCAGGCTTGGCCGTCCATAGACCTGTTGCAGCTTGTAGAACGCTGCAAGCGGTTGCGGTACGGGTGGCGGGTTGTGTGCTGATCGATTGCCGATGGGCAGTGCGCCGGCCCTAGTGCCAATCGCATGGATGAATTTTCCCGGGTAGGCCCGCTGGTAATGAGCCAGGCGCCGGTCCGGTCAACAGCTTTGGAGAATCAAGAGCATGAGCAACTGGTTGGTAGACAAACTGATCCCATCGATCATGCGATCCGAGGTCAAAAAGAGTTCGGTGCCGGAAGGCTTGTGGCACAAATGCCCGTCGTGCGATGCCGTGCTGTACAAGCCGGAACTGGAAAAGACCCTGGATGTTTGCCCCAAGTGCAACCACCACATGCGCATCGATGCGCGTTCGCGCCTGGATATCTTCCTCGATGCCGATGGGCGTGAAGAAATCGGCGCCGACCTGGAGCCGGTTGATCGCCTGAAATTCCGTGACGGCAAGAAGTACAAGGATCGCCTGGCCGCCGCGCAGAAGCAGACGGGCGAGAAAGATGCCCTTATTGCCATCCGTGGCACCCTGGAAGGTATGCCGATCGTTACCTGCGCCTTCGAGTTCTCCTTTATGGGGGGCTCCATGGGCGCCATCGTTGGCGAGCGTTTCGTCCAGGCGGCCAATGTGGCCCTGGCCAAGCGCTGCCCGCTGGTGTGCTTCTCCGCTTCCGGCGGTGCGCGCATGCAGGAGGCGCTGATCTCGCTGATGCAGATGGCCAAAACCTCGGCGGTGCTGGCGCGTCTGCGCGAAGAGGGCATCCCCTTTATCTCGGTATTGACCGACCCGGTATACGGCGGTGTTTCTGCCAGCCTGGCCATGCTCGGCGATGTGATAGTGGCCGAGCCGCGCGCCCTGATCGGTTTTGCCGGGCCGCGCGTGATCGAGCAGACTGTGCGCGAGAAGCTGCCGGAAGGGTTTCAGCGCAGTGAATTCCTGCT
>DASUOY010000527.1:0-7009 GCA_036276395.1 Pseudomonas sp. | reverse complement strand
AGGCGGTGATCAACGTGCTGACTGGTGAGCGCTACAAGTCGATCACCAAGGAAACCGCCGGCATCTTGAAGGGTGAATACGGCGCAGCACCGGCGCCTTTCAATAAAGAGCTGCAGGCGCGGGTGCTGGATGGTGCCGAAGCCGTTACCTGCCGCCCGGCCGACCTGCTTGAAGCCGAAATGGACAAACTGACTGCCGAGCTCAAGGGCATTGCCAAAGAGAAGGGCATCCGGCTTGCCGCCGATGAAATCGACGACGTGCTGACCTACGCCCTGTTCCCGCAGATCGGTCTGAAGTTTCTGGAAAACCGCGGCAACCCGGCAGCGTTCGAGCCGGCACCGACCGGCAAAGAAACACCTGCTCGTGAAGCCGGCAAGCCTGAGGTCTACACCGTTGAAGTGGGCGGCAAGTCCTATGTGGTGCAGGTCAACGAAGGCGGCGATATAGAAGGGCTCAAGGCTGTCGGTGGCGGCGCTAATTCCGCTGCGGCAGTAGCTGCGCCAGTTGGTGCCGGGGAGTCGCAGAATGCGCCGTTGGCCGGCAACATATTCAAGGTGCTGGTGCAGCCAGGACAGGTTGTCGAGGAGGGTCAGCTGATCATCATTCTCGAAGCCATGAAGATGGAAACCGAGATCCGTGCGTTCAAGGCCGGCACCATTGCTGCGGTCAACGTCAAGGTGGGTGATGCGGTGGCGGTGGGCGACAGCCTGCTGACCATCGGTTAAGGGAGCGCGGTAATGGATAAGCTCCTTAAACTTTGGCAGAGCACGGGCTTGTACCACGTCGAGCCGGGGCAGCTGTTTATGATCGCGGTGTGCATCCTGCTGATCTATCTGGCGATCAAGAAAGGCTTCGAGCCTCTGCTGTTGATCCCGATCGGTTTTGGCGGCCTGCTGTCGAACATCCCGGTGGCCAATATGGCCGAGGGTGCGGGCTTCCTGCACATGATCTACGAGGTAGGCCTGCCCACCAGTATCTTCCCGCTGCTGATCTTCCTTGGTGTGGGGGCCATGACTGACTTTGGTCCGATGCTGGCCAACCCCAAGACCTTGCTCCTGGGAGCGGCGGCGCAGTTCGGTATTTTTGGCACCCTGATGGGTGCCCTGGCGCTGACGGCCTTGGGGATTCCTGGGCTTGAGTTCACTCTCAAGGAGGCTGCATCCATCGCCATTATCGGTGGTGCCGATGGCCCGACCTCGATCTTTGTGACCACCAAGCTGGCGCCGCATCTGCTCGGCCCTATCGCGGTGGCGGCTTATGCCTATATGGCTCTGGTGCCGTTGATTCAGCCACCGATCATGCGCGCGCTGACTACCAAGGAAGAGCGTGCCATCGTTATGCAGCAGCTGCGTCCGGTGGGCCAGGCCGAGAAGATCATCTTCCCGATCGTGTTGTGCCTGCTGATCGGCATGCTGCTGCCGGATGCTGCGCCGCTGATCGGCATGTTTGCCCTCGGCAACTTGCTGCGTGAGGCGGGTGTGGTCGAGCGTCTGGCCGATACCTCACGCAATGCGCTGATCAACATCGTCACTATCTTCCTCGGTCTGACCGTGGGCTCCAAGCTGTCGGCGGATTCCTTCCTGCAGCTGAAAACTCTGGGCATTTTGTTCCTGGGCATGCTGGCGTTCTGTGCCGGTACGGCGGCGGGCGTGCTGATGGCCAAGCTGATGAATATGTTCAGCAGCAACAAGATCAACCCGCTGATTGGTTCGGCTGGTGTGTCGGCGGTGCCGATGGCGGCGCGGGTGTCGAACAAGGTTGGGTTGGAAGCCAACCCGCAGAACTTCCTGCTGATGCATGCCATGGGGCCGAACGTGGCCGGGGTAATCGGCTCGGCGGTGGCGGCGGGGGTATTGCTCAGCTTCGTCGGTTAAAACCGAAGGCTAAAAATCGCCTGAAGCGATTCTCAAGGTCGCATTACGACGGCCCGCAGGGTGGCAGCCAAGGATGGCATGCCATAAAAAAGCCGCCTCGATTGAGGCGGCTTTTTATTGTCTGCAATAAGGCTTGGGCACAACAAAACCGGCACTGGGCCGGTTCTGTTTAACGCTATTGGTCAGTCTTCGTCGTTGGCCATTTCCGCATCGTGAGCAATCAATGCCACCAGGGCATTTTGCTGGCGACGCGACAACTGGCGGAAGCGCTGCAGCAATTCGCGTTCATGCAGGGACAGTTCGGGGCTGTCCAGGCGCAGATTGCTGTCATCACCCAGAGTGCCTTCCTGGAGCATGCTTTGCTCAAGGCGGGCAATGATTTCCGAGTTCATGCTGCGATGATGGTTGCGCGCAACATCGGCGATACGCTCGCGCATGCCATCGGGCAGGCGAACAACGAATTTGTCGGCGGTACGGCTGGAATAGAGTGCTTGTTTCATAGGGCGCGTACATTAAACCGGTTAGTTTAGGAAAGCGATACTGGCAATGGGCTATAGGATTGTCACCGGTTTGACCATCTTTAGCACTAACCGTTCAGCCAGACAGCTACTTGTTTGCTTATGGCTGGAAAGCCATTTAGCAATAATTTGACGCCAAATGCGTGGCGCAATTGTGGCCGGGGTACAGGCTTTTTGCCAGCACCGGTTATCAGAAATGCGCGGTATTGGGCAAAAAATAGGCTATTGCGCGCTATTGGAAAAACCTAAGCAATGGTTGTCTCGGGTTGGACCAAGGCTGCGCCTGGTCTTGATCTGGCGCAGGTAGAGGGGGCGCGTGCTGATCCGGCAAGCTCGGCTACAAGTGCAAAGGGTGTTCTGATGAGTGGTCGTTTGATTTATCTGATGGGGCCTTCGGGCTCGGGCAAGGACAGCCTGTTGAATGCCGCGCGCGAGCGCCTGGCCGAGCGTGGCTGTGTGATCGCGCGGCGGGTAATTACTCGCTCGGCGGAGGCTGTTGGTGAAGATGCGATTGCGCTGACTCCAGCCGAATTCGAGCAGCAGGAGGCAGCCGGGGCCTTTGCCCTGAGCTGGCGCGCCAACGGCCTGGCCTACGGTATTGCGCGGCAGATCGATGACTGGCTGGCGGCGGGGCAGGATGTGCTGGTCAATGGCTCGCGGGCTTATCTGGCGCAGGCTCGGCTGCGTTATCCCGAGCTGATTGGCATTCTTCTTTCGGTCGATCCCGATGTGCTGCGCCGGCGCCTGCTGGCGCGTGGCCGGGAAACCCCTGAGCAGATCGAGCAGCGCCTGGCGCGCAATACCCTGTTCGACACGGCCGCTGCCGAACGGGATGGTTTGCATGTACTGGATAACTCCAGGCAACTCGAGCAAACCCTGGGCAACCTGCTGGCGCTGATCGGTGCCAGTCGCACCTGTGCCTGACCTATTAGTAGATGGGGCTGCGGGCCGAGCGCCGCCATCTAATCCAGCGGCAGTTCGGTGGTGCGCTTAACCTCGCTCATAGCGATATGCGAGTGCGCTTCGTGTACGTGCGGGCGTTGCAGCAGGTGGTCGCGCAGAAAGCGTTCGTAGCTGGCGATATCTTTGGCCACCACCTTGAGCAGGTAATCCGAGCCGCCGGCCATGGTGAAGCACTCCAGCACCTCGGGGTAACCGACCACCGCCTGCTCGAACTCTTCCAGGTTGCTGCGCCCGTGCGCCGACAGTTTGATATCGACAAACACGGTGATGCTAAAGCCCAGTTGCTTGTGGCTGAGCAGGGCAACCTTGCGCTCGATAATGCCTTCTTCCTGCATGCGGTGAATCCGCCGCCAGCAAGGCGATTGTGACAATTCCACCTTCTCGGCTATTTCTGCGGCGGAGAGGTCGGCGTTGTGTTGCAGCAGGCGGAGAATCTTGCGGTCGATGGGGCTGAGTTTTTCTTGCATGACTGTTCCGATTTTTTTGTTCTTGTTGGATTAATCATGCGCAGTATCTGCAAAAAGGCCAGCAAAAAGAAATAAAAAAGCCGTGCGCTCCGTTCATATTCTTGGCCATGCGCCTTGTGTGGTGATCCCGCACTAGGCTTAACAAAGGTGGCATTAACCGTTGCCGCCCAGCTCGCCAAAATAATAAAAGGAGCGCCTCAATGTCTCTGGCCGAGATCCGCCTGGATGACAAGTACCGCCTTGCTACCGGTCACCTCTATCTGACCGGCACCCAGGCGCTTACCCGCCTGCCCATGCTGCAGAAGCAACGCGACGCAGCCCATGGCCTGAATACCGCCTGCTTTATTTCCGGCTACCGGGGCTCGCCCCTGGGCAATCTTGATAAGAGCCTGTGGGACGCCAAGCAGTACCTCAAAGAAAATCACATCCACTTCCAGCCGGGCGTCAACGAAGAGTTGGCCGCCACTTCGGTGTGGGGCAGCCAGCAGACCAGCCTGTTTCCTGGCGCGCGCTACGACGGCGTGTTCGCCATGTGGTACGGCAAGGGTCCGGGTGTGGACCGTTGCGGTGATGTGTTCAAGCACGGCAACTCGGCCGGCGTCTCCGAGCATGGCGGCGTGCTGCTGCTGGCCGGCGACGACCATGGCTGCAAATCCTCGAGCATCGCCAACCAGAGCGAGCATGCGTTTATCGCCGCCTCGATTCCGGTGCTCAATCCGGCCAACGTTCAGGAAATTCTCGATTACGGCATCATCGGCTGGGAGCTGTCGCGCTACAGCGGTTGCTGGGTGGCGCTGAAAACCATCGCCGAGAACGTCGATTCCTCCGCCGTGGTGGATGTCGACCCGCTGCGCATGCAGGTGAAGATCCCCGAGGATTTCCAGCTGCCGGAAGACGGCGTATATATCCGCTGGCCGGACCCGCCCTTGGCCCAGGAAGCGCGCCTCAACACCTACAAGATCTACGCCGCCCGCGCCTTCGCGCTGGCCAACAACCTCAACCAGATCAAGCTTGATTCGCCCAACCCGCGCTTGGGCATTATCACCACCGGCAAGTCCTACCTCGACGTGCGTCAGGCCCTGGATGACCTTGGCCTGGATGAGGCGCTGTGCGCCCAGGTGGGCCTGCGCGTACTCAAGGTCGGCATGAGCTGGCCGCTGGAACCGGTGTCGGTGCATGAATTCGCCGAGGGCCTGGACGAGATTCTGGTGGTCGAGGAAAAACGCAGCATTATCGAAGACCAGCTCACCGGTCAGCTCTACAATTGGCCAGTGGGCAAACGCCCGGTGGTGGTGGGCGAGTTCGACGAGGCCGGCCATTCGCTGCTGCCGAACCTCTCCGAACTGACCCCGGCGATGATCGCCCGCGCCATCGCCAAGCGCCTCGCGCCGATCTACAGCAGCCCGCAGATCGAAGAGCGGTTGGCCTTCCTGGCGGCCAAGGAAGCGTCCCTGGCCGCGCCCAAGCACCATACCGTGCGCACCCCGCATTTCTGCTCCGGTTGCCCGCACAACACCTCGACCAAACTGCCGGAAGGCAGCCGCGCCCAGGGCGGTATCGGTTGCCACTACATGACCCAGTGGATGGACCGCAATACCGACACCTTTACCCAGATGGGCGGCGAGGGTGCCACCTGGATAGGCCAGGCACCGTTCACCGATACCCCGCATATCTTCCAGAACCTCGGTGATGGCACCTACTTCCACTCCGGTCAGTTGGCCCTGCGTGCCGCTGTGGCCGCTGGGGTGAATATCACCTACAAGATTCTCTACAACGACGCGGTGGCCATGACCGGCGGCCAGCCCATTGACGGCGAACTGCGCGTCGATCAACTGAGCCAGCAGGTGTACGCCGAAGGGGTGAAACGCATCGCCCTGGTTACCGACGAGCCGGAGAAATACCCGACCCGCGCCACCTTCGCGCCCATCGTCACCTTCCACCATCGCCGCGATCTGGATGCCGTGCAGCGTGAGCTGCGCGAGTTCAAGGGTTGCTCGGTGATCATCTATGACCAGACCTGCGCCACCGAGAAGCGCCGTCGGCGCAAGCGCGGCAAGCTGGTCGACCCGCAGAAACGCGCCTTTATCAACCCGGCGGTGTGCGAGGGTTGTGGCGATTGCAGCGTGAAATCCAACTGCCTGTCGGTGCTGCCGCTGGAAACCGAACTGGGGCGCAAGCGCGAGATCGACCAGAACTCCTGCAACAAGGATTTCAGCTGCGTCGAAGGCTTCTGCCCGAGTTTCGTCACCGTGCACGGCGGCAGCCTGCGCAAGCCGGAAGCCGTGGGGCTGGGTGCGCTATTTATCGCCTTGCCGGAGCCGCGCCAACCGTCGCTGGATCGTCCCTGGAATATCCTCCTGCCGGGTGTCGGCGGCAGCGGCGTAACCACCGTCGGCGCACTGCTCGGCATGGCCGCGCATATCGAAGGCAAGGGTTGCAGCGTGCTCGATCAGGCTGGCCTGGCGCAGAAGTTCGGCCCGGTGATCACTCATATCCGCGTTGCCGCCAAGCAGGACGATATCTTTGCCGTGCGCATTGCCGCCGGGGAAACCGACCTGCTGCTGGGCTGCGATCTGGTGGTGTCGGCCAGCGAAGAGGCCCTGGCCAAGCTGAATGACAAGATCGCCCATGCGGTGGTCAACAGTCATGAAGCGGCCACCGCCGAATTCACCCGCAACCCCGATGCCCAAGTACCTGGCGCGGCCATGCGCGAGGCGCTGATCGAAGCTGTTGGTGCGAGCAAAACCCACTTTGTCGATGCCAGCCGCCTGGCTACCCGCCTGCTCGGCGACAGCATCGCTACCAACCTGTTTATGCTCGGTTTCGCGTATCAGAAGGGGCTGGTGCCGGTGTCCGCCGAAGCCATCAACAAGGCCATCGAGCTTAACGGTGTGGCCGTGCAGCTCAATCAACAGGCATTCCTCTGGGGCCGTCGTGCGGCCCATGATGCTGTCGCCGTGGAACGTCTGGCCAAGCCGGCGGTGGACGAAGCAACCCATTGCCAGACCCTGGAAGAAATCATCGCTGACCGCGTGGTGCGCCTGACTGCCTACCAGAACGCCGCCTACGCTGAGCGCTACCGCGAGCAGGTGGCGCGGGTGCAGCAAGCCGACAAGAGTGCTGACCAGGCGCTGAGCAAGGCCGTGGCGCGTTACTACTTCAAGCTCCTGGCCTACAAGGACGAGTA
>DASUOY010000526.1:0-3307 GCA_036276395.1 Pseudomonas sp. | reverse complement strand
ATCGTCGCCGTAGGCCGTCGTCCGGTGACCACCGATCTGCTGGCCGCCGACAGTGGCGTGAACCTGGACGAGCGTGGCTTCATCTTTGTCGACGATTACTGTGAGACCAGCGTGCCGGGCGTTTACGCCATCGGTGACGTGGTGCGCGGCGCCATGCTGGCACACAAGGCCTCGGAAGAGGGCATCATGGTTGCCGAGCGCATCGCCGGCCACAAGGCCCAGATGAACTACGACCTGATCCCGTCGGTGATCTACACCCACCCGGAAATTGCATGGGTCGGCAAGACCGAGCAGCAGCTCAAGGCCGAAGGCGTTGCGGTCAACGTCGGCACCTTCCCGTTCGCTGCCAGCGGTCGTGCCATGGCGGCCAACGACACCGGCGGTATGGTCAAGGTTATCGCCGATGCCAATACCGACCGCGTACTGGGTGTGCACGTGATTGGCCCGAGCGCGGCCGAGCTGGTACAGCAGGGCGCCATTGGTATGGAATTCGGCACCAGCGCCGAGGATCTGGGGATGATGGTGTTCTCCCACCCGACCCTGTCCGAAGCGCTGCATGAAGCGGCCCTGGCGGTGAATGGTCATGCCATCCATATCGCCAACCGCAAGAAGCGCTAAGTAGTTGTTGGTTTGAGCCCTGGCCCTGTCGGCGTTGTGTACCGGCAAGGCTTGGCTCAAGCAGGAAGAACCACGGCAGACGGCCCGCGTAGCGCTTTGGCGCTGCGCGGAATGTCAGTCGGATTGCTGGAAAAGGCAGTCACAGGTGGTGCGGCACCACAAGTGCAGCACCGTATGCGCAATACCTAAACGAAGACGGTAGACAAGCATGAATCTCCACGAGTATCAGGGTAAGCAGCTGTTCGCTGAATACGGCCTGCCCGTATCCAAGGGTTTCGCCGTAAGCACTCCGGAAGAAGCCGCAGCAGCCTGCGATAAAATCGGTGGCACCGAGTGGGTCGTCAAGGCTCAGGTCCACGCCGGTGGCCGCGGTAAAGCGGGCGGCGTGAAGCTGGTTCGCAATAAGGAAGACGCCAAAGCCTTCGCCGCCAACTGGTTGGGCAAGCGTCTGGTGACTTACCAGACTGACGCCAACGGTCAGCCGGTAACCAAGATCCTGGTTGAATCCTGCACCGACATCGCCAAAGAGCTGTACCTGGGCGCGGTAGTCGACCGTTCCAGCCGTCGTATCGTGTTCATGGCTTCCACCGAAGGTGGCGTGGACATCGAGAAAGTCGCGCATGACACCCCTGAGAAAATCCTCAAGGCCACTATCGATCCGCTGGTCGGCGCACAGCCGTTCCAGGGCCGCGAGCTGGCATTCCAGCTGGGTCTGGAAGGCAAGCAGGTCGCTCAGTTCGCCAAGATCTTCGTCGGTCTGGCCAAGCTGTTCCAGGACCATGACCTGGCTCTGCTGGAAGTGAACCCGCTGGTGATCAAGGCTGACGGCGATCTGCACTGCCTGGATGCCAAGATCAACATCGACGCCAACGCCATGTACCGTCAGCCGAAGCTGAAGACCTTCCACGATCCGTCCCAGGACGATCCGCGCGAAGCGCACGCGGCCAAGTTCGAACTGAACTACGTGGCCCTGGAAGGCAACATCGGTTGCATGGTCAACGGTGCTGGCCTGGCCATGGGTACCATGGACATCGTCAACCTGCACGGCGGCAAGCCAGCCAACTTCCTCGATGTGGGCGGCGGCGCAACCAAAGAGCGCGTAACCGAAGCGTTCAAGATCATCCTGTCCGACAGCAATGTCGCGGCCGTACTGGTGAACATCTTCGGCGGCATCGTGCGTTGCGACATGATTGCCGAAGGCATCATCGGCGCCGTGAAAGAAGTCGGCGTGAAAATCCCGGTGGTTGTGCGTCTTGAAGGCAACAACGCCGAACTGGGCGCCAAAGTACTGGCAGAAAGCGGTTTGAACATCATCGCGGCTACCAGCCTGACCGACGCTGCTCAGCAAGTCGTCAAAGCTGCGGAGGGCAAATAATGAGCGTCCTGATCAACAAAGACACCAAGGTTATCTGCCAGGGCATCACTGGTTCGCAGGGTAGCTTCCACACCCAGCAAGCCATCGAGTACGGCACCCAGATGGTCGGCGGCGTGACCCCGGGTAAGGGCGGCACCACTCACCTGGACCTGCCGGTATTCAACACCGTAAAAGACGCCGTAGCCGCCACTGGCGCTACCGCCAGCGTGATCTACGTTCCGGCGCCTTTCTGCAAGGACTCCATCCTTGAAGCAGCCTTCGGCGGCATCAAGCTGATCGTCTGCATCACCGAAGGCATCCCGACCCTCGACATGCTCGACGCCAAGGTCAAGTGTGACGAACTGGGCGTGACCCTGATCGGTCCGAACTGCCCAGGCGTGATCACTCCGGGCGAGTGCAAGATCGGCATCATGCCGGGCCACATCCACCTGCCAGGCAAAGTAGGCATCGTGTCGCGTTCCGGCACCCTGACTTACGAAGCCGTTAAGCAGACCACTGACGCCGGTTTCGGTCAGTCCACCTGCGTCGGCATCGGTGGTGACCCGATCCCGGGTTCCAACTTCATCGACATCCTCAAGCTGTTCCAGGCAGACCCGAAGACCGAGGCGATCGTGATGATCGGCGAGATCGGCGGTTCGGCTGAAGAAGAAGCGGCTGCCTACATCAAGGCCAACGTGACCAAGCCGGTGGTGTCCTACATCGCTGGTGTGACTGCCCCAGCGGGCAAGCGCATGGGCCACGCCGGCGCCATCATCTCTGGTGGTAAAGGTACTGCGGACGAGAAGTTCGCCGCCCTGCAGGACGCCGGTGTGAAAACCGTGCGTTCCCTGGCTGACATCGGTAAGGCCCTGGCCGAACTGACTGGCTGGGAAATGAAGAACGCCTAAGGCGCATCTTCTTGCACAAGAGGCCACCTTCGGGTGGCCTTTTCTATGAGGCGCAGGAAATGTTGCCGATGCGACAGCTTTTTATGCCGCGTCGACAGCCTGACCTGCATCAGTGCCGCCTCAAGAATAAATTCGTTAGGCTTGCAACTATTGGTGCTTGTGCCGCCACAAGCGGCTCGCGGCACTGTAGTGGCTCAGCCCAACCGGCTGGGTGACGTTTCCCCCGATCCTTCGGGAAACCCTCGGAACTTATTACTTTCTGCCTGTGGTATCCCTCTCTATGAATCGTTTGCAAGGCTCGGATCTCCTGGCCCTTGGTTTTATGACATTTGCGCTGTTTCTGGGCGCTGGCAACATCATCTTCCCACCGAGCGCCGGTATGGCAGCGGGGGAGAATATCGCTCAGGCCGCCCTGGGCTTCCTGCTG
>DASUOY010000525.1:0-4186 GCA_036276395.1 Pseudomonas sp. | reverse complement strand
GCCTTTGTTTTGTGTGCGCTGCTTATCGGCTTGTTGATCGGTAGTTTTCTTAATGTTGTGGTCTATCGCCTGCCAATCATGATGCAGCGCGATTGGCGCGAGCAGGCTCGTGATGTGCTGGGGTTGCCAGCCGAAAGCCATGAAGAAACCTTCAATCTGATTCTGCCCAACTCGAAGTGCCCGCACTGCGCTCACGAGATCAAGCCCTGGGAAAATATCCCTGTCATTAGCTACCTATTCTTACGCGGCAAATGTTCCAACTGTAAAAACCCGATCAGCAAACGCTACCCATTGGTCGAACTGACCTGCGGTTTGCTCTCGGCCTATATCGCCTGGCACTTTGGCTTTACCTGGCAAGCCGCAGGCATGCTGGTACTGACCTGGGGCTTGCTGGCGATGAGCCTGATTGATGCCGACCATCAACTGCTGCCCGATGCTCTGGTGTTGCCATTACTCTGGCTGGGGTTGATCGCCAACCATCTGGGGCTATTTACCAGCCTGGAAGACGCCATGTGGGGCGCGGTCGCCGGTTACCTCAGTCTCTGGTCGGTTTACTGGCTGTTTAAACTGATCACCGGCAAGGAAGGCATGGGTTATGGTGATTTCAAATTGCTCGCCATGCTCGGCGCCTGGGGCGGCTGGCAAGTGCTGCCGCTGACCATCCTGTTGTCCTCACTGGTGGGCGCAGTGCTAGGCGTGCTGATGCTGCGCTTGCGCAATGCAGAAACCAGCACCCCAATCCCATTCGGCCCCTACCTGGCTATTGCCGGCTGGATTGCCCTGCTCTGGGGCGAGCAGATTACCGCCAGCTATTTGCAGATTGCCGGCTTTCGTTAACGGCAGAATGTACAAGGGTCTGTAGCGCAGGCCCTCTATTAGCCAGCCAGCCCGCAGCTGCACTACAATCGCGACTCAGCAGAGCCATACAAGAGTCGCACCTTGACCATAAGACCCTGGATTCTTGGCCTGACCGGCGGTATCGGCAGCGGCAAAAGCGCCGTGGCTGAACACTTTATCGCGCAGGGTGTGCATCTGGTCGATGCCGATCATGCTGCGCGCTGGGTTGTTGAGCCAGGGCGACCGGCACTGGGCAAGATAGTCGAGCATTTCGGCAGCAATATCCTGGACGCTGACGGCCAATTGGATCGCAGCGCGTTGCGGGCGCGCATCTTTGCCAACACGGAGGATCGGCGCTGGCTGGAAGCCTTGCTGCATCCGCTGATCGGCCAGGAGATCATGCAGTCTCTGGCTCGCGCAGAATCACCCTATGCCATTCTGGTTTCGCCGCTGCTGGTTGAGTCCGGCCAGCATAAACTGACCCAGCGCGTGCTGGTGGTCGATGCCCCCGAGCAGCTGCAGGTACAGCGCACCATTGCCCGCGATCAAACGTCCGTGGAGCAGGTACAGGCCATTCTCAAGGCACAAGCCAGTCGCGAAGAGCGCCTGAAGCATGCCCACGACGTGCTGACCAACGACCGCGACCTGCACTGGCTGCAAAGCGAGGTCGAACGCCTGCACAACTTTTACCTGACCCTACGTGGAGGCCAAGCATGAGCACCCCAACCCTAGTGACCTGCCCGACCTGTGGCGCCCCTGTTGAATGGGGCCCACAGAGCCCTTGCCGGCCCTTCTGCTCGGAGCGCTGCAAGCTGATCGACCTGGGGGCCTGGGCAGCGGAAGAGCACGCCATTCCTGGCAACCCTCTGGAAGACGAGCTGTTTTCTGGCGACCTGCCGCCGCGCGAACACTAAAGCGCCGGTAACGTCGGCCAACACCTAAGGCCGCATAAAACCGTAGTCACGCTCATCGTCCAGGTTGTCGGCCAGAAACTGCAACTCCGCGGCCAGATCCGCCGCGTCACGCCGCAAACGGCTGCTCTCGACTACGGCACTGAGCAAGGTACGCAAGGCGAGAGCAGGATCAGTACCCTGCTCCTGCGCGCGAAGCACCGCCTGTTCGATTTCCTGCCTGGCCCACTGATGCACACTCATATCCGCTCCTCCTTTGTTTGAGCAGAGAGTGCCAAAGCCCTCGCCCTCAATTTATTGATCCGGATCAAATCCAGCCGCCACATAGATTTGCTGAAGCCCCGCCTATTAGTTCGCCGCGCCATCATCCTTCCAAGGTGCGGCCAAGTAGCGCGAACGGTTGAAGGTTTCCAACCAGTCCGGACAGAACACCACCAGCGCGGTAATCACCATGCCGTTGATAAAGGCCTCGGGGAACATCACCAGCCACAGATAGCCCACAAAATCCGCCAGCCAAGGCGGCATGGCGAACAAACCATCGATCCAGAGCACAGCAAAACCCGCCCCCAGGCAGAACAACAGGGCCAAGGCCGCCGCGAAGAAGCCGCTGAAGAAGATATAGACGAACAGATTGCGTGGCTGGGCCCGCTCAACCTGTAGCGCGCAGATCTCAGTCACCCACACGGGAATGGCAACCAACAGCACAGCGTTCACGCCCAAAGCCGCCAGATCCTGCCGACCCAGCATAAGCATGCCCAGTTGCGCGACCAACCCGACCAGCACCGCCAGCGGCCAATCCAGCAGCAAGGTCACCGCGGTCATGCCGATAAAGTGATAGGACAGCCCCGAATCGAAATCACGCCGCACCAGCCACAGCAGAAACAGCGCCAGCGCCGTACCACCCAAGATATGTTGCCGGCGCAGATCACTGACCAGCTCCAGCCAGGGCGCACGCAGCAACGCCCAGAACAGCAAGGGCAGGTACAGCAGCCAACCTATTATCTGGCTGGTTGGCGAAAGCAATTCGGCGCTGATCATAAGCACTCCACATCCTGACGGCTCCTCCACACGGGCGAGCAAGAAACACGCAATAGAGCGAGGCAGCCTCAGGCCAGTCTACACCCCGAGCAATGCCACCGAGCGCGACCAATGGCCGCCGCCCAGGGCAAGCCAAGCAACACGCCGCGCCAGAAACCAAGCATATCGGGATACCAAAAAGTCAGCGGCGCAGGCTAAGCTGGCAACATGGACGACTCGGATTATCTACGCCTGCTTACGCATCAGGCAGAACAAGCCAATGCCTTTCTTTCCAACGCCCGCAAATGGGAGCGAGAGCGCTGGGTCTGCCAGCGCCTGCTGCAAGCCCTGAATGTCCCCCACCGCCTCGACGAATTTAGCGCTGCCGGACAAGAGCCGCCTGACGTGCTGTTTCGCGACGCCAGCTTCGAGGTGTTCTTCGTGCTGGATGAGGGGCGTCGCCTGAATGACGACTGGCGCGCCGAACTGGAGCGACGCCGCAGCGCCTTTTCTCTCAGCCAACTGGTGCGCCGCGAACCCCGCCCGCGACGTATCGGCGTAGCCGAGCTGCAGCAACGCCTGAGTCCGACCCTGCGCAAAAAAGCGCACAACTACCGCGAGCGCGGACTCGACCTGGGCGAACTGGATCTACTGGCCTTCGTCAACCTGAAACGCGCCGTTCCCGACTTCAATAGCCACTTCCCGCCCCCCACCGAATTTCTGCGCCAAGGCTGGCGCTCGCTCTCGCTGGTCGGCCCGGCGTTCGCACGGGTGTTATTCGCCCACCCGGACGCCCCGGACTTTCTACGCAACAACCTCGGCCGCAGCATTCTCTTCGACGTGGGCATCAGCCTGTGAGCCCCTTGCAGGAGCTGCTCAATGCCGTGCCACAGCAGGGCACGGTGCGCTGGATAGGCGTGCGCCCAAGCGCGCGCAGCAGCATGCTGGAGTTGGACGCCGTGGAGGCACGACGCGAAGCAGGACTGACCGGCGACCATAGCCGCCCCGGACCGCGCAATGCACGCCAGATCACGCTGATCCAATGGGAGCACCTGGCGGTGATCAGTGAGCTGCTCGGCCGATCGGCGCAACAGCCCATAGTGCCGCAAGACCTGCGGCGCAATCTCGCCATCAGCGGCATCAATCTGTTCAGCCTCAAGGCGCGGCGCTTTCGCATTGGCCAGGCGATCCTGGAAACCACCGGCTGGTGCCAACCCTGTGCCCGCCTGGAAGAGCGCCTCGGCGCTGGCGCTTTTCAAGCCATACGCGGCCATGGCGGCATTACCGCCCGCGTACTGCAAGGCGGCATTATTCGCCTGAACGATTCGGTTCGCGTTGAGCCGCTATAAGCCGCACGGCTAGAATGCCCACCACTTACCGACCGCCCCAGCCAGCACTGCTGGCCGGCGGCCAAACCTGCG
>DASUOY010000524.1:0-2400 GCA_036276395.1 Pseudomonas sp. | reverse complement strand
CGTAGTACTGATGCAGTTGCTTAACTTGCAGCATAAACACCTCGTATTCCGTAGGGTGCGCTGTGCGCACCAGTGGCTAGGAGCGGTGCGCATGGCGCACCCTACGTCCTAGCGACCGAGATAAACCTCGATCACCCGCTCATCGTTCTGCACCTGCGCAAGCGAGCCTTCGGCCAGCACGCTGCCCTGGTGCAGCACGGTGACGTGGTCGGCGATTGAGCCGACAAAGCCCATATCGTGCTCCACCACCATCAGCGAGTGCTTGCGCGCCAGCGACTTGAACAGCTCGGCGGTGAACTCGGTTTCGGCGTCGGTCATGCCCGCCACCGGTTCATCCAGCAGCAACAGTTGCGGGTCCTGCACCAGCAGCATGCCGATCTCCAGAAACTGCTTCTGGCCGTGGGACAACAGCCCGGCCGGGCGATTGCGCGAGGTGTCGAGCTTGATCGTCTGCAGCACTTCATCGATGCGGTCTTTCTGTTCGCCGCTGAGTTTGGCGCGCAGGCTGGCCCATACCGACTTGTTGGTTTTCTGCGCCAACTCGAGGTTTTCGAACACGCTCAGCGCCTCGAACACCGTGGGCTTTTGGAACTTGCGACCGATACCGGACTGGGCGATTTCGACTTCGCTCATCTGCGTCAGGTCGAGGGTTTCGCCGAAGTAGGCGACGCCGTTGTCCGGGCGAGTCTTGCCGGTGATCACGTCCATCATGGTGGTCTTGCCGGCACCGTTGGGGCCGATGATGCAGCGCAGTTCGCCGACGCCGATATACAGGCACAGGTTGGTCAGGGCTTTGAAACCATCGAAGCTGACGTTGATATCTTCCAGGGTCAGGATGGTGCCATGACGGATATTCAGGCCCTTCTGCGCAACCTTGCTGGCACCAATCGCATCACGGCCGGTGCCTGAGGGATCGAAGACGGGTTCGAGCATCAGTTCGGGAATTGGCAGGGTTTTCATTGTTCGCCCCTCTTACGTAGCAGGCCGATCACGCCCTTCGGTAAGAACAGGGTGACGACGATAAACAGGAAGCCCAGGGCGAACAACCAGTACTCGGGGAAGGCCACGGTAAACCAGCTCTTCATACCGTTGACCAGACCGGCGCCGAGCAGTGGGCCGATCAGGCTGCCGCGGCCACCGAGGGCGACCCAGACGGCGGCTTCGATGGAGTTGGTTGGCGACATTTCGCTGGGGTTGATGATGCCCACCTGTGGCACATAGAGCGCGCCGGCCAGGCCACAGAGCACGGCACTGAGCACCCAGATAAACAGCTTGTAGCCGCGTGGGTCGTAGCCGCAGAACATCAGGCGGTTTTCTGCATCGCGCAGCGCGGTCAGCACCCGGCCGAACTTGCTGCGGGCCAGCGTCCAGCCCAGGTACAGGCTGGCCACGAGTAACACGACTGTGGCGAGAAACAGCACCGCGCGGGTGTGCGCCGAGGTGATGTCGAAGCCGAGAATCGTCCTGAAATTGGTAAAGCCGTTATTGCCGCCAAAGCCTGTCTCGTTGCGGAAGAACAGCAGCATGCCGGCGAAGGTCAGTGCCTGGGTCATGATCGAGAAGTACACGCCTTTGATCCGCGAGCGGAAGGCGAAGAAGCCGAACACCAGCGCCAGCAAGCCGGGCGCCAGCACCACCAGGCACAGCGCCCAAAGGAAGTTGCTGGTGCCGTACCAGTACCAGGGCAGCTCGGTCCAGGCGAGGAAGCTCATAAAGGCCGGTAGGCCATCGCCGGCCGCTTCGCGCATCAGGTACATGCCCATGGCATAACCGCCGAGGGCGAAGAACAGGCCGTGGCCGAGCGACAGCAGGCCGGCGTATCCCCAGACCAGATCGAGCGCCAGGGCGACGATGCAGTAGCAGAGGATTTTGCCGACCAGGGTCAGGGTATAGGCCGAGACATGCAGGGCGTTGTCCGCCGGTAGCAGGTGCAGCAGCGGCATGGCGATCAGCAGGGCCAGCACCAGCAGGCCAATCCCGATCGAGACTTGCGGGCCGAGCTTGGTGCTGGCGCGGGCCAGCAGCGTTTGATTCAGGGGCATAGTCATCAGTCGATCACCCGTCCTTTCAAAGCAAACAGACCTTGCGGGCGTTTCTGAATAAACAGAATGATCAGCGCGAGGATAAGGATCTTGCCGAGCACGGCACCGATCTGCGGTTCGAGAATCTTGTTGGCGATGCCCAGACCAAAGGCCGCCATCACGCTACCGGCCAGTTGACCGACGCCACCGAGTACCACCACCAGGAACGAGTCGATGATATAGCTCTGCCCCAGGTCCGGGCCGACGTTGCCGATCTGGCTAAGCGCCACGCCACCGAGGCCGGCGATACCTGAACCCAAACCGAACGCCAGCATATCTACCCGGCCGGTCGGCACGCCGCAGCAGGCCGCCATATTGC
>DASUOY010000523.1:0-3865 GCA_036276395.1 Pseudomonas sp. | reverse complement strand
CCGTGCCGTGTAAGCCAGGTATTCGCAGGCAACTACTCCATAGTGGGCCACAAGCCCGCTCCCTTTTCCGCCCTTCGGGGCGGTTTTTTTTGAGGCCCGGTCCTGGGCCATGGGGGCGTTAGATCTGTTGTGCATCACTGGTCGTGACAGGCCGGAGTTGAGCCAAAGCAGCCGGTTGCGACAGGCTACAAGCGGCCGATTTTGTTGAAAAAGTCGGCCATGGCTTACGCAGCAAAAAGTATGCGCTTGAGATTGAAATCTTTACTTCCGGTAAAGGTTGCCGGACTCAGATTTCACGTGGCAGCGTGCTACTTGAACGCTTTCACTGCTCTCTACTTTGGCCATTTCTGAAAACCGACTTTTTCAACAGAATCGGTCAGAAATGGCCATTAGCTACTCGCCACAAATCTCGCATCGAATCGTCTTCCCCATTGCTGATCACGGGAATGCTCGACCAGGTGATCAACGAAGGCCCGTGTCTTGGCTGGTAACAGCTTCTGGCTCGCAAAGTAGAGAGAGATGGGGCCGGCATCGACATACCAGTCCGGTAAGACACGTTGCAGCGCACCGTTTTGCAGATGCGTTAGTACATCCGGTATAGCCAGCAGAGCCACACCCAGCCCAAGCAATGTGCTCTGGCATAGCGCTTGCGGATCGTTCACTAGCATGCACGGACGTAACTCCAGCGGCAGTCGCTCGCCCTTGGAGTTTTGCAGCATCCAGCTGCGCACCTTGCCGCTCTGAGCCGACCGCATGCCCAAGTGATCGAACTCCGCTAGTTGTTCTGGTCGACCTGGCACTAACCGCCCGGCCAAATAATCCGGCGACGCCACCAGTACCAGATGCGCTGGCGCCAATTCGCGCGCCACCACGCCGGGCGTCAATTCGATTCCGCCGCCAATTGCCGCATCAAAACCATCGGTGATCAGCTCTACCTGGCGGTTGTCGAAATGCCATTCCGGCGTGACTGCCGGGTAGCGAGCTAGAAACTCAGGCATCAGGGGTAGGAGATAGTCGCGCCCAAATGCCGGGGCCGCCGACAGGCGAAGCAGTCCTGCCGGGGCACCGGCGCTACTCGTGAGATTGGCAATCGCCGCCTGGATGCTTTCAATCCCGCCGCCCACATTGCCGAGAAAGCGTTCGCCGGCTTCAGTCAGGGTCAGGCGTCGGGTGCTGCGCTGAAACAGGCGCACACCGAGATTGGTTTCCAGTTGAGCCACGTTGCGGCTGATGGCCGCCGGCGTCAGGCCCAGGCGACGTGCGGCTGCGGAGAAGCTACCGCACTCGGCGCTGCGCACGAAAGACTCCAAATTAGCCAAGGTTTCCATAGCTCAACCTTCAATCATTAGTTGAAGGTGATTCTAGTCATTACCCGCTACTGCGTGGAAAGCGAAAGGCGTTTCATGGGCACACCTACCACCCATATGAGGTCTGCATCATGAATAACGTCAACCTTCCCCTGAACGGCCAGGTCGCCCTGGTTACCGGCGGATCGCGCAGCATCGGCGCCGCCATCGCCAAACGCCTGGCGGCGGACGGAGCCAGTGTCGCCATCACCTACAACGCATCGCCGGACAAGGCCGAGACTCTGGTCGGCGAGATAGTTGCCGTCGGAGGCAGGGCGGTGGCGATTGCCGCCGATGCCGGCGACCCGCAGGCGGTGCGAGATGCAGTACAGCAGGTCGCCAGCACTTTCGGTCGGCTGGATATTCTGGTTAACAACGCCGGCATCAGCGTACTCGGCGCCCCAGAGGAGATCGCCTTCGAGGACTTCCAGCGCATTCTCGCGGTGAATGTGACCGGCGTGTTCGTCGCCACCCAGGAGGCGCTCAAACACATGGGGCGCGGCGGGCGCATCATCCATATCGGTAGTTCTATGGTGCAGTACGCTGCCTTTGCCACCGCCTCGGCCTATACCTTAACTAAGGGTGCCTTGGCCGGCTTCAGTCGCGGGCTGGTGCGCGACCTCGGCCCGCGCGGCATCACGGTCAACACCGTGCACCCCGGCCCGACCGACAGCGACATGAACCCGGCGGATGGCCCTGTGGCCGATTTCGTCCGCCCCCATATCGCCGTCGGACGCTACGGCGAGGGCCGCGACATCGCCGCTGCTGTTGCCTGGTTGGCCAGCCCAGAGGCGGCCTTCGTCAGCGGTGCCGAGCTGCTGGTAGATGGCGGCTTCACGGCCTGAGGAGAGACTGACATGAAGATTGGAGTCATCGGCGCTGGTGCCATAGGCAGTGCCATTGCACGCGCCCTGAGCAAGGCGGGTATCGAGGTCGCCATAGCCAACAGCCGTGGGCCTGAGAGCCTACAGAGCCTGGCTGACGAACTGGGGCCGAAAGTCATACCGGTAAGCCGGGAGCAAGCCGCCCAGGCGGACATCGTCTTTCTCGCGGTGAACTGGTCGAAGATTCCTGCCGCGCTCGAAAACCTGCCGCCCTGGAACGGACGCATCGTGGTCGACACCAACAATCCCATTGAGGCGCCGACTTTCCGCCCCTTCGATCTGGGCGGCCAGAGTTCGAGCGAAGTGGTCGCACGAATGCTTCCAGGGGCGCGCTTGGTCAAGGCGTTCAACCACCTGCAACCAGCGCTGTTGAGCGGCGATCCAACGGCCGAGGGTGGCCGAAGGGTGCTGTTCTATTCCGGTGAGGATGCTGAAG
Organism: Pseudomonas sp.; assembly: GCA_036276395.1. GTDB lineage: Bacteria > Pseudomonadota > Gammaproteobacteria > Pseudomonadales > Pseudomonadaceae > Aquipseudomonas. The sequence goes on along the minus strand of DASUOY010000523.1, from coordinate 1,199 downwards.
CTAAAGCCGAAGTGGGGGCACTAATTGAGCGACTGGGCTTCGCAGGCATCGATCTGGGAGGGCTAAGCGAGGGGCGCCTGACGCAGTTCCCTGGAGGGCCGCTGCCTGCGCTCAACTTGGTGAAGTACGGATAGATCTCTAGTTAGCGGGCGCACCATGCGTCCGCTTCAGCCATTAGGGGATATTCCCTCCAGCTTGATTTCGACCAAAGTGGACGATGCGCGAGTGCCAGAGCATATAGGAATTCCCATCACTCATTGCTTTGGTCAATTTCTCCGGGCATTTAGGTCATTGAGGCACTGCTGGCTCATGCTTAGTCTGCGGCAATCCCTATTGCTGCAAGGAGCTATCCCATGAAAGCAATCGATGCCTGGGCACAACCCGCTAATGGTTGCCTGCGCGAGAGAATGCCTGAGGTTGCACGCCTGTTTGAGAAATCAGGTAGTGGTCATTTGCTTGACCAGGCACTTAGCCCATCTGAAACCGTGGATCACATGGATGAAGCTGGCGTAGAAAAACTAATGCTGGCTGCTTGGTGCCGCCCGGAAGGCTGGGTGACCAGTAACGATCAAATCTCTGAATACACCCGTGCATACCCAGATCGCTTTATTGGCGTAGCAACCGTAGACCTAAGCAAACCCGTTGCTGCGGTGCGAGAACTTGAGCGGGCGGTATTGGAGCTGGGCTGCAAGGCGCTGCGTATCGTCCCATGGTTGTGGAAGCTGGCCCCCAACCACCGTCTGTATTACCCACTGTACGTAAAGTGTATTGAGCTGGACATTCCATTCTGTACCCAGGTGGGTCACACCGGCCCATTGATGCCGTCGGAAACAGGTCGTCCAGTTCCTTACTTGGATGAGGTGGCGCTGGATTTCCCTGAGCTGAGCATCGTTGCTGGGCACATTGGTCACCCCTGGACTGATGAGATGATTGGCTTGGCCTGGAAGCACGATAATGTCTTCATCGATACGTCCGCCTATCTGCCGCGTTACTACCCTGCGCAATTGCTGCAATTCCTACAAAGCTACGGTAGTCAAAAGGTATTGTTCGGAAGCAATTTCCCTCAACTCTCCCTGACGCGCTGCATGAAGCAGGTTCAAGAACTAGGGTTGAGCCCGGATGTCGAGGCGCAATTTCTCTATGAAAATGCACGACGCGTTTTCAAACTTTCGTAGATAAGTCGGTAAGAGCGTGGTCAC
>DASUOY010000522.1:0-4577 GCA_036276395.1 Pseudomonas sp. | reverse complement strand
CCGCCGGCAAACCCTGCTGTTCTCCGCCACCTACCCAGCCGGGATCAAGCAACTGTCCGCCAGCTTTATGCGCGACCCGCAGCAGGTCAAAGCCGAGGCCCTGCACGACGATACGCAGATCGAGCAGCGCTTCTACGAGATCGCTCCCGAAGAGCGCATGGACGCCGTGGTCAAGCTGCTCAACAGCTACCGCCCGCAATCCTGCGTGGCCTTCTGCTTTACCAAGCAGCAGTGCCAGGAAGTGGTCGACCACCTGACCGCCAAAGGCATCTCGGCCGCGGCGCTGAACGGTGACCTGGAACAACGCGACCGTGATCAGGTGCTGGCGATGTTCGCCAACCGCAGCCTGTCCGTACTGGTGGCCACCGATGTGGCCGCACGCGGCCTGGATATCGACACCCTGGATATGGTGATCAACGTGGAGCTGGCGCGCGACTCGGAAATCCATATCCACCGCGTCGGCCGTACCGGGCGTGCCGGCGAAAAGGGCCTGGCCATGAGCCTGGTGGCTCCGGCCGAAGGCCATCGCGCCCAGGCCATCGAAACCCTGCAAAGGGCTCCGCTCAACTGGCATCCGCTGAGCAGCCTGAAACACCAGGGCGGCGCGCCGTTACAGCCGCCCATGATTACCCTGTGCATCGGCGCCGGGCGCAAAGACAAACTGCGCCCGGGCGATATCCTCGGCGCCCTGACTGGCGAGGCCGGCATCCCTGGCGCCCAGGTCGGCAAGATCGCCATCTTCGACTTCCAGGCCTATGTGGCCGTTGAGCGCAGCGTGGCCATGCAGGCGCTCAAGTGCCTGAGTGAAGGCAAGATCAAGGGCCGCTCGCTGCGCATACGCACCCTGTAGTTCTGATCCCGGCGCAAACAGCCCCCGTACGGTGGCAGCACTACTCGGCAAAAGCAGGCCACAGGCTGGGCCAGTCCCGGACCCAGCAACAGTGGTGATCGAAGGCCTCCAACAGTTGCAGATGCGCCAGCTGCGGCTGTGGTAGGCCGGCGATAAAGTGCTGCGCCAACTCGGCAGGCACCACCCGGTCACGTCCGCCCACCAGATGCCATTGGCGCATCCCGCCCAGCGCGCCGCGCGCATCCGCCGGATTCAGCGAATGCTGCAAAGGCGTCAGGCGCTGCATCTGGGTCCAGAGACGATGATCAAGATTGCCCGCCACTGTGACCAGACTGGTGACATCCTTGCGTCGTGCCGCCAGCAGGGTAGCCACTGCACCGCCACCGGAATAACCGACCAATTGCAGCTCGCTGGCGGCAAAGCGCTGCTTGAGCTGATCGATGGCCCTATCGCTGGCGGCTATTACCGCCTCGGCGAAACGCCCATCAGTCCAATAGCCTTGCTGGCACGCCTCGCCACGGCTCTCGATAAACTGACAGGGCCGCGCCAGATAGGCCGCATTGCCGGTCGGTTGAGCCAAGGCCAATTGCAGGGCCAGGGGAGTACGCGGTGTGGGGTTGAGCGAAGGGCGGCTGGCGCTGATCCAGGCCAGACCATCGCCTTCGATATACACCGTCAGGCGCGCAGCAGGTTGCGGCGCCAGCGGCAGATAGGCGACCAGATCCAGCCCCCCGCCGGACAACAGCTCACGCCGCCAACCAACCTCGGCCGCCAACCTGTCGGCCGAGGCCGTGCGCTCGGCCACCGAGGGCAGACCCAAGCAACCGGTCAGTTGCATGGCCAGCAACCATAAGCAGAAACCGAGTGCGTAGCACGGCATAAGCTCCCTCGCATAAGCCTGGAAAGGCAGTGGCAGCGCTGCATATTGCCGCATTGGGCTGCGCCTGAAAGGCCCATAAGCCTAAGCTTACGGGCCCTTTTCAGCCTGGCGGCTTAGAACGCCCAGCGCGCCGTCAAGGATGCCGAGTGGCTGAGGAAGTCCTCGCGATAGGCCGCATCATAGTTGGCGCTCAGCTCGGTGCTGTCACTGACCCGATAGTTCAGACCCATGCCGGCAAGCCCCAGCCAAGGGCTTGGGTCCAGCCCCTGAGTGACGAAGGCCAGGCCAGGCTCGCCCGCATAGGCACTGGTGATCGTTGCCTGCTCACCAATCACATCGTAGCCAACACCCAGTTTCAGCACGCCCTGCAGGCGCTCATCGAAGGCATGGCTCAACTCGCCTTCCAGAGCTAGGATCAGGCTGTCGGTGGTGCGGCCGTCCACGTCCAGGTTGAGGGCGCCGGCGCCTTTCTCCAGATAGCTGTCATCCTTGATCCAGCTGTAGTCGGCACGCAGCGTCGGGGTCAGCTCGGTGGCCGCACCCAGGCTGTAGCTATGGCTCAGGCCAACACCGGCATGGGCGATCTGGCTGGTGTAGCTGGACTCGGCCGTGCTGCCCATAAACAGGATCTGCCGCTGGCCATCGGTACGGCCTTGGCCGTAGTCGAGCTGCCAGGTCAGCTGGGTGGCGGCATCGAAATCATGGCTGCCATAACCAATCAGCTGATACAGATCCATATCTGCGCTGTTCGGTGCCACCTGGGAATCGCCGTCGACAGTGCTGTTGGCATAGGCGATGGCCAGGCCTAAACGGGTTTGCTCATTCAGCGCCGCGTCGCCACCAAACACCAGGCCATAGGTATCCACATCGAAGCCGGCCACGCCATCGCGCTCATCCTGGTTAGCCCAGGTGCCGAAAGGCTGCAACCACAGCTCGCCCTCGGCCAGCATGGCCTCACCGGAAGACTGGCCACCGCCCTGACGCCCCTGCAGCACGTTGCCGATAGCATTACTGGCATTGCCGGCGGCCGCCTGAGAGCTACCCACCAACAGCGGCAGGGTCTGGCTGGCGGCATCCGAAACCTGCTGCTCGGTCTCCAACTGGCCCAGGGTGGTGACCACTTGCTGCATGCCCGGGTCGTTGCTGCCGGAGGCGATGATCTGATCCAGCACCTGGGCCGCGCCCAGGGCCGGGTTATTGTTATTGGCCTGGGTGGAGCTGGTGACGCTGGTGCTGGCCGCGTTCAGAATGTCGAAGTCGATATCGTTGCCGTTCACCCGGCTGACAAAGTCGAACAGGGCGCTATTGTCATTCACTTCGGTGAAATTGCCGCTCAGGCTAGTGGCGTCCAGCACCCGGGTCAGGGTCTGGCCATTGGCCAGGGTATTGGCCTCGGCCACATTGACGAAGGCCGTACCGGCGACGTTGGCGCTGCCACTCACTATCAGTCTGCTGTAGCCGGTTTCATCGTTGTTCGACTGCGCGGCAATACTAAATACCCCGCCGCTGCCCAGGGTAAAGGCACCATTGATATGCGAAGAGGTGTAGAGCGAACCACTATCGCCGACCTGCACGGTGGCATTGCCCGCCTGCACCCCACCGGTGATGGTCGATCCCGCGCGCAGCACCAGGCGGTTGCCCGCCCCCGTCAGCTCGATGGCATTGGCCCCGGCGCCAGCGGTGATGGTGCCGCTGTTGTAAATGGTCGAGCCGCCCGTGCTGATCACGCCCACGCCACCCTGGCCGACACTGCCATTGCTGCCGGTTTCGGAGTTGCCGCCGGCTCCGCCAGCGCCACCCAGGATGCTACCTGTGTTGTACAGGGTGAAGCCGCTGCCGCTGACCCCGGTGCCGCCCTGACCGCCATTACCGCCGTTGCCACTGGTACCTGAAAAACCACCGACGCCACCGTTACCACCCTCGATGCTGCCCTGGTTGGTCAGGGTAAAGCCCGTGGCGGAAAGCCCCGCCCCACCCTGGCCGCCGCTGCCACCGTGGGCCCAGGAACTGCTGCCGCCCGCGCCACCGGCACCACCCTCGATGGCGCCCGTGGTGGTCAGGGTAAAGCCGCTACCATAGGCCGCCGCACCACCTGCGCCACCATTGCCGCCGTTGACTCCGACCTCAACCCCCATACTTCCGACGCTGCCTGAATCGCCATTGCAGCCGCTCGCGAAAGTGCCGCTTTCGGCCGACAGGTCACAGTTGCCCGGCACGGCCATTGCCTGCGGGCTGGCGCCCAACAGGGCCAGCAACACAGCGCCGGCGAGCGGTTTGAGCACCTGCCCACCAGCACAGTTGCCGGCGGTTTCCGGGGCCACCTGCAGGGCACCAAGGACGCGGTTAAAGACCAACTTATAGCTCTTATTCATTATGGTTCTCATCGACAACGGACTGACAGCAAAGGCATGCACACGTAAAATCGGCGGATAATAGCAAATTGACACCAACGTGCCAGCAGCACCCTACGCCAGGCAGGCGCCGCCAAACGGGAGTTCCCTGTGCATTATCTGATTATCGACAACCTGTTGCCGGCCGACCTGCTGGGGCAGATCCGCACGCTACTCGCCAGCGCCACCTTCAGCGACGGCAAGAGCACTGCCAATGGCCTGGCCCAGGCGGCCAAGCACAACCTGCAGTTGCCCCCGGAGGAGCACACCGCCCTGCTCGACGCTATCGCCCAGGCGCTGTACGACCGCCCGGAATTGCAGGCCTTCGCCATGCCCTGGCATGTCGGCCGCCCCTTGATCAACCGCTATGAGGCCGACATGGCCTACGGCCTGCACAGCGACAGCGCCTATATGGGTACGCTGCGTACGGATCTGGCCTACACCCTGTTCCTCGAAG
>DASUOY010000521.1:0-12205 GCA_036276395.1 Pseudomonas sp. | reverse complement strand
GGCGGGCTCCTATACTGCTGCCAGTTCCAGCCCGGCGTCGGGCATGTGGATCTATCCGGGAGGGATGTGCGGCATGCAATGGATTTTTATGCTGGTCGGGCTGGTGCTGGGCGCCTTGGCCGATGAGTCGCTGAGTGGCGCCATCCTTGGCGCGCTGATCGGCCTGGGCCTTGGCCAGGCGCTCAAGCTGCAGGGGCTGGAGCGCGACAATGCGCTGCTGCAGGGCCAGCTCAAGGCCTTGGCCCTGCGCCTGGAACAAGGCAGCGCGGCGCTCTATGAACGCCTGCGCAAGCTGGAGCAGGCGGGGGGCGCGGGCATTGCCGAGCCGCCTGCCAGCGCTGTCGAACCGGTGGTTGAGGCGCCCCCGCCCGTGCAGGAGCAGCCGTTGTCTGCGGCAGCCATGGCGCAAGCGCCTGAAGCCGAAGCCGAGCTGGATTGGACCCTGGATTTCCAGTTGCCCGAGACAAGCGCCAGCGCCGAATCGGCAGCCGTCCACCCGGCCGAACCCGCCCCGGAAGCGAAAATCACCACCAAGCCCGCTGCGCCCTGGAAACCCTCGGTGCCGCGCGAGCCCAGTCTGCTTGAGCGCGGCTTGCTGGCGGCGAAGGACTGGCTGCTGGGTGGCAATACGGTGCTGCGCGTGGGCGTGGTGCTGCTGTTTCTCGGCCTGGCCTTCCTTCTGCGTTATGCCACCGAAGGCATGGTGGTGCCGGTTGAGCTGCGCTACGCCGGGGTCGCCGCCAGTGCGGTGGCGCTACTCGGTCTGGGCTGGTGGTTGCGTCGGCGCAACCCTTCCTATGCCTTGATGCTGCAGGGCACCGGGATCGCCGTGCTGTACCTGACGGTGTTCGCTGCCATGCGCCTGCATCCGCTGCTCGACGCCGGCGTGGCCCTGGGCCTGCTGGTGCTGGTCACGCTGTTTTCGGCGATCCTGGCGGTGCAGCAGAATGCCCTGGGGCTGGCCGCGGCGGCGGCGCTGGGCGGCTTTGCCGCGCCCATCCTGACCTCCACCGGCAGCGGCAACCATGTGGCGTTGTTCAGCTATTTCGCCCTGCTCAATGCCGGCATCTTCGCCATCGCCTGGTTCAAGGCCTGGCGCCTGCTCAACCTGATCGGCTTTGTCGGCACCTTCGGCATAGGTTTCGCCTGGGGCATCCGCTCTTACAAACCGGAGCTGCTGTGGAGCACCGAACCCTTCCTGATCCTGTTCTTCCTGATGTATGTGGCCATCGGCTTGTTGTTCGCCCGGCGCAAGCTGCGTGAGGCCCTGGACGCGCCCGAGGATCGCGATGCGCTGCTGCGCTGGGCGGCGCGTAAGGGCGACTATATCGACGCCACCGTGCTGTTCGGCCCGCCGCTGGTGGGTTTTGGTCTGCAGTTCGCCCTGGTGCAGCATATCGAGTTCGCCGCGGCCTTCAGCGCCCTGGCCCTGGGGCTGTTCTACCTGCTGCTGGCGCGGCTGTTGGTCGGTCGTACCGGCGACCGTGCCGCGCTGCTGGTGGAAACCTGCCTGGCCCTGGGCGTGGTGTTCGGCAGCCTGGCGATTCCTCTGGGCCTGGATGCGCGCTGGACTTCGGCGGCCTGGGCGGTGGAGGGCGCGGGCATCTACTGGCTGGGGCTGCGTCAGCAACGCGGGCTGGCACGGGCCTTCGCCCTGCTGCTGCAGTTCGGCGCGGCACTGGCCTTCCTGATGGAGCTGGAGGGCGGCTACCAGACCCTGCTGGACGGTGCGCCACTGGGCGCGCTGATGCTCGGTGCCGCCTTGCTGTTCAGCTACTGGCAATTGCGCCAAAACGCCGCTCTGGCCAGCAGTTGGGAGGTGCGCGGCTTGCCGGTGCTGGCCTGTGGCGGCCTGGCCGGCCTCTATCTGATCGCGCCCCTGCTGTTCGACGCTCAGGGCACGGCCATCAGCTGGGCCGTGGCCGGTTTGCTGACCCTGCTGGTGGGCCTGCGCTTGCAGGCACGCAGCTTCCTGTTCAGCGCCTTCGCCGTGCAGCTGCTCGGCGGCCTGGTGTTTATGCTGCAGATGGCCGGCGATGCGCTGACCGGCGGTGGCGGTTTCTCCGCCGGCTGGCAGGGCTTGCTGACCTCCTCCTTGATCGGCCTGGGCCTGATCGCCGGCATGCTGCTGGCGGCGCGCGATCCCCAGGTCAGCGGCGATCGCCGCCTGCTGCGCGGCCTGTCGCTGGTGCTGCTGGTCGGTCTGGTGTTCCTCAACCTGGCGGTGCTGTTCGTCCTGCCCTGGGCCACGGCCAGCGCGGTGTGGGGTGGCAGCGGGCTGCTGATCATCTGGCTCAGCCTGCACCTGCAGCAGCGCGCCAGCTTTGTCTTCGGCCTGTTGCTGCAAGGTTTGGCGGGCCTGGTATTCCTTAGCGTCAGCCCGCTGCTGTATGGCCAGCTCGCTAGCGAGGGCTTGCGCCCGCTGGCCCATGTGGACTTCTGGACGCCGCTGGTGCTGGGCATCGCCGCGCTGGTCGGCGCCTGGCGTCTGCAGCAGCTGGCGCGCCGCGAAACGCCCAGTGCCCTGGGCAATTTCAGCCTGCTCGGCCTGGCCCAGTTGCTGCTGGTGTGGGGCGCGGCCTGGTGGGCCCTGGCCCTGAGTAGCGAAGTGCTGCGCTTTGTCGGCGCCGAATGGCAGAGCGCCGCCCTGCTCGGGCTGGCCGCGGCGAGCGTGGCGGCGGCCAGCTGGCTGGCGCCGCGTGCGCGTTGGCCCGAACTGGCGCTGTTGTGTTGCTTGCTGATCCCGCTGGCCGGCGTGGTGTTGCTGCATGCCTGGCACCTGCAGTATCACCCGGCGGCGAATTTCGGCTGGCTGGCTTGGGCGCTGCTGTTTGCCGTGCACTTCTGGTCGCTGCGCCGCCTGGCCGCGCAGCTGCCGGCCGGTGCCCTGAGCGCCGCCCATGTGCTGGGCTGCTGGTTGCTGCTGGGCGTATTGGCGCTGGAGTTGCGCTACCTGTTCTTCGCCCTGTCCGAGCATTACAACGCCTGGCGCTGGCTGGGTTGGGCGTTGCTGCCCAGCGGTTATCTATGGCTGATGTCCTTGCCGCGCCAGTGGCCATGGCCGCTGGCGGCCTATCCCCGGGAGTACCGCGTGCTGGCGGCGGCGCCGCTGGCGCTGCTGATGCTCGGCTGGTTCTGGCTGGCCAACGTGGCGAGCGCCGGCGATGCCGAGCCGCTGGCCTATCTGCCGCTGCTCAACCCGCTGGAGCTGGGCCTGCTGTTTGCCCTGGGCGCCGCCTTTGCCTGGGCGCGCACGGCCATGCCCGAACTGGGCGTGGCGCAGGCGCGTGGGCAAGCGTTGCTGCAGTGGCTGGCGGGCGCCTCGCTGTTCGCCCTGCTTACCGCCATGGTGATGCGCACGGCCCATCATTGGGGTGGGGTGCCCTATCAGTTGGATGCGCTGCTCGACTCGATGCTGGTGCAGGCCGGTCTGTCGATCGTCTGGACCCTGATCGCCCTGCCGCTGATGGTGCTGGGCAACAAGCGCGGGCAGCGCGAGCTGTGGCTGATCGGCGCGGCGCTGATCGCCCTGGTGGTGGCCAAGTTGTTCTTTGTCGAGCTGGGCAACCGCGGTGGCCTGGAGCGCATAGTGTCCTTTATTGGCGTCGGCGTACTGCTGTTGGTGGTCGGCTATTTCGCCCCGTTGCCACCGCGTAAAGCCGAGGCGGAGCAGGCTCAGGAGCCAGTATGAAGATGGTCAGATCGCGTCACCTGGGCTGGCTGCTCGCCGGCCTGTTGCTTAGCCCATTGCTGCAGGCCCAGGAACGGCTGGAGGATTACGCCGTGCAGTTGCCCCTGAGCCTCGCAGGCGAGGGCCCCTGGTATCGCCTGGAAGTGCCCATGGCCCTGCATTTCGCCGCGCGTTATGGCGACTTGCGCGACCTGCGCGTGTTCAACGCCGAAGGCCAGGCCCTGGCCTATGCCCTGGTGGCGGGGCACAGCGAGTCCCGCGATAGTCAGCAGGAGCAGGCGGTGAAGTGGTTTCCGCTCTACGCCGAGGCGGGCGACAGCGCCGGTGCGCCGAGTCTGCGGGTGCAGCGCAGCACCGGCGGCACGTTGATCGAGTTGCTCGATGAGCAACCGGGCGCGGCGCAAAAGCCGGCGCAGTTGCGCGGCTGGGTGCTCGATGCCAGTGGCATCGAGGCTGCTCTGGTGCGTTTGAGCCTGGACTGGACGGGCGGCGAAGATGGTTTTCAGCGTTTCAGCATCGAGGCCAGCGATGACCTGCAAGCGTGGCAGCCCTGGGGCAGTGGCCAGTTGGCGCGCCTGGCGTTCGAGGGCGAGCGCATCGAGCAGCGCCAGGTCGACTTGCCGGGACGTAGCGCGCGCTATCTGCGCTTGCTCTGGCAAAGCCCGCAACAGGCGCCGCAGCTGACGGCGGCCAGCCTGCAGAGTCGGCGTAGCGAACAGGCACCGGCGCCGCTGGTGTGGTCGCAAACGCTGCAGGCCAGCCGTAGTCCGGATGGCGAGTACCAGTGGCAACTGCCCCTGGCCTTGCCGCTGGAGCGGCTCAAGGTTGAACTCAGCCAGGCCAACAGCCTGGCGCCGATCCGCGTGGTTGGCCGTAGCGAGGCCAAGGGGCCCTGGCAGTCCCTGGCGTCCGGCCTGCTCTATCGCCTGCCGGAAAATGGCGTGGAGATGCGCCAGGATGAACTGCAGCTGCCGGGTTGGCCGGTGCAGCAACTGCGTCTGCAGGTGGATCAGCGTGGTGGCGGCTTGGGCAGCGAGCCGCCGACCCTGCAGGTGGCGTTACGGGCCAGCCAGCTGGTGTTTCTGCAGCGCGGCAATGGTCCCTATCGCCTGGCGCTGGGGCGTGCGGGGGCGCAGTCGGCGGCCTTGCCGCTGAGCACCCTGATTCCCGGTTATAAGGCGGGGCGTGAGCAGAGTCTGGGACGCGCCGAGCTGTTGCCCGAGGCGGGACTGGGCGTCCAGGTGGTTGCGGCGGATAGCCCCAAGGCCAACTGGAAAGCCTGGGGCCTGTGGGCTGTACTGCTGCTTGGGGTGGGTTTGCTGGCGCTGATGGCGCTGAGTCTGCTGCGTCGCCCCGCAGGCGATTGACGGCTGGAACTGCAACTTTTGCATGGCTTTTGCAGTATCGTTGGCACTTTGCCTCTATCGGTGTTTGGCTCAGGACGGCCTTGGGGATTTTCAGCTTGATTAACGCGCGGAGCATTTCCGCCACTTCTGGGGGCGCGGCAGGCATGGCCTGCCGGTCCGGTTTATTCGCCTGGGTGCTGGTGCGCAGCCGATGAATGCCTGTGCCGATTCCGCCTGGGCGCTCAGTGGCCCCGTCGTCTTGACCCTGGTGGTGTGCCTGGGGGTGTTGTTGCTGGCGCGCTGGGTCAAGCATCAGCGTTATTTCCCCGGGCGGGAAAGCTTTATCGTGCTGCACCTGGCCAGCCTCTGGTGGATGATTGTCGCGGGGCTGGAAATGGCGGCGCAGGCCCCCGGCTGCAAGGTGTTCTGGGCCAGCATGGCCTGGCCGGGGATTCTCGCGGTGCCGACCTTCTGGGCGGTGTTCCTCTGGCAGTACGTCAACAGCGTGCGCCAGCCCCTGCCACTGCGCAGCAGCCTGATGCTGGCCGTGGTGCCCTTGCTGATCTGGCTGATGGCCCTGAGCAACCCCTGGCACGGCCTGTTCTATGCCGCCGGCACGGCGCCGCTGTCGGATGAACCGGGGGCGCCGATTCGCTATCAGCATGGGCCGCTGTTTTACGCGGCGGCGGCCTACGTCTACCTGTTTATGGCCTTCTGCATGGGCGTGGTGCTGCGCGCGGCGCTGGTCAGCTACGGTGTGCACCGGCGTCACTACCTGGCGTTCGTGTTGGTCACGGCGGTGCCCTGGGCGGCCAATATCAGCTATGTGGTGTTCGGCTGGATGCTGTTCGGCTTCGACCCCACGCCCTTCAGTTTCGCCTTTACCCTGCTGGCCTTTGCCTGGCTGATAGTCGGGGTGCGCCTGTTCGATCTGTTGCCGGTGGCCCGTCATCTGCTGCTGGAGGCGTTGCTTGATCCGGTATTGGTGGTCGATGCGCAGTTGCGGGTGATCGAGGCCAACCCGGCGGCCTTGAAACTCGCCGGGCTCTTGGGCAACTGGCAGGGGCGCCCGCTGCTGGAGTGGCCGATCCTCGGCGCCGATCTGTATGCCCTGCTCAGCAGCCCGCACAAGGATGATCAGGAGCAACTGCTGACCCTGGCCAACTCGGCGCGTTATTTCGAGGTGCGCATCCGCGCCATTGAGCGGGTTACCCACAACGGCACTCTGGTGCTCGGGCAGATGCTCTACCTGCGTGATGTTACCCAGCGCTATCTCAGTGAGCTGAAGCTGGCCGAGGCCCTGGCGGTGAGCGAGGAGCGCCTGCGGATGATTTCCAGCCTGCACGAACAGCTGCAGGAGCAGGCACTGTGCGATCCGCTGACCGGGCTGTACAACCGCCGCTACCTCGACGAGTTCTTCGCCCGCGAGCTGGCCCTGGCCCAGCGCGAGCGCACCCCGATTGCCCTGGCACTGATCGACTTGGACCACTTCAAGCAGCTGAATGACGAGCACGGCCACCTTGAGGGCGACGATGTACTTAAGGGCGTGGCGCAGCATCTGCTGGAGAACCTGCGCAGTTCGGATGCGGTATTCCGCATCGGCGGCGAGGAATTCTTGCTGATCCTGCCGCGCGCCGACGCCGAGGAGGCGCACAAGCGCCTGGACACCATCTGCCGTAGCCTGGCCGAACAGCCCATCCCCACACGAGGCGGGGCGCGCTATGTGACCCTCTCGGCCGGGCTGGCGCTGTGGCCCGAGCAAGGCCTGCAGCTGGACCAGCTGCTGCAGGCCGCCGATGCCGCGCTCTATCGGGCTAAGGACGAAGGGCGCAACCGGGTCTGCAGCCAGGCTTGAACCTTGCCGCAGCAAACCGGTCGGGGCCATCTATCCAGTGTTAGGGTCTGCTGCCATTTCATTCACGGCCGCGCCGGAGCCTGTTTTTGCGCGAGGCAAGGCACGAGACACGAAGTTTGGTGTCCCAAATGAGTGTCGAGAAACGCCGCATCGCGCAAAAACAGACCCGGCCCTTCGGGTTGCGCGGGAAATGGCCCCCGCTGTTGTTGCAGGACTTGGCAAGGGAATAACCATTACCTGCGTCCTGCGCCTAACCGGGGGCCATTTCTCGCGGCAACGCGGTTCGCGATGAAACGGCAGCAGACCCTAAGGCGCTTTGCCCGGTAAAGGGTTAAACTGCGCGCGATTTTACTTCCTTCCCGGAGCCGTCCATGTCCCGCGTTACCCTCAGCCGCTATCTGATCGAGCAGACCCGCAGCCACAACACCCCGGCCGATCTGCGTTTCCTTATCGAGGTGGTGGCGCGCGCCTGTAAGGCGATCAGTCATCAGGTGTCCAAGGGCGCCCTGGGTGGTGTGCTGGGCAGCATGGAAACCGAGAACGTGCAGGGCGAAGTGCAGAAGAAGCTCGATGTGCTGTCCAACGAGATTCTGCTGGAGGCCAACGAGTGGGGCGGTCACCTGGCCGGCATGGCGTCGGAAGAAATGGACAACGCCTACCAGATTCCGGGGCGCTACCCGAAGGGCGCCTACCTGCTGGTTTTCGACCCGCTGGATGGCTCCAGCAATATCGACGTCAACGTCTCGGTCGGCACCATCTTCTCGGTGCTGCGTTGCCCGGATCGCAATGGCGAAGAGGGCGACCTCGGTGAGGATGCCTTCCTTCAGCCGGGCACCCAGCAGGTAGCCGCCGGTTACGCCATCTACGGCCCGCAGACCATGCTGATGCTGACCCTGGGCGATGGCGTCAAGGGCTTCACCCTGGACCGCGAGCTGGGCAGCTTCGTGCTCACCCACGACCATATCAAGGTGCCGGAAGCGACCAAGGAATTCGCCATCAACATGTCCAACCAGCGCCACTGGGAAGCGCCGGTGCAGCGTTACGTCAGCGAGCTGCTGGCGGGCGAGACCGGGCCGCTGGGCAAGAACTACAACATGCGTTGGGTCGCCGCGATGGTCGCCGACGTGCATCGCATCCTCACCCGTGGCGGCGTGTTTATGTACCCGCGCGACAGCCGCGAGCCGGAGAAACCGGGCAAGCTGCGCCTGATGTACGAAGCCAACCCGATGTCGATGATCATCGAGCAGGCCGGCGGCATGGCCACCAACGGCACCCAGCGCATCCTCGATATTCAGCCGACTTCCCTGCACCAGCGTGTCGCAGTCTTCCTCGGTTCCAAGGAAGAAGTGCTGCGCATCACGGCCTACCACCGGGACTGATCGATGCAGCAGCCCTGGCAGCCGTTGCTCGACTGGTGGTTCGGCCCTGGCGCCACGGCTACCGAGGTGGCGGCCAGTCGTACGGCGCTCTGGTTTGCCAAGCACGAGCGCCAGGATGTCGAGGCTCGCGAGCGCTTCGGCGCCTGGGTCGAGCAGGCCCTGGCGGGGCAGTTGGAGGATTGGCAACGCGAGCCGGAAGGCTGGCTGGCGACCCTGCTGTTGCTCGACCAGCTGCCACGGATGATCTTTCGCGATACGCCGCGCGCCTTTGCCGGCGATCTATTGGCCCAGCAACTGGTGCAAGCCGGACTGGGGCGCGGCTGGAATCGCCAGTTGCCACCGATTCAGCGGCTATTTGTCTATCTGGTGCTCGAACATGGCGAAGACCTGGCGTTGCAGAACCAGGCGCTGCAACTGTTCGAGGCGCTGCATCAGCAGGCCGCGGTGGCCGAGCGCGAGCTGTTTGCCGGTTATCTGGACTATGCCGAGCGCCATCAGCGGGTGATCGCCCGCTTTGGCCGTTTTCCCCATCGCAATCAGATTCTCGGGCGCGCCTCTAGCGCCGAGGAATCTGCCTTTCTGCTGGAACCAGGCTCGCGCTTCTGAGTTCTAACCGCGCACGCCAAGCGGCGCTGTGCCAAGCTAGGCGTTCTCTTCTCTTATGGAGTCTGTGCCATGTCGTTGCGTGCTTTCGTTTTGCTGGGCTGCTGTGTGTTGCTGGCCGCCTGTAGCAAGGTCAACCAGGACAATTATTCGAAACTCAAAGCCGGCATGAGCAAGACCGAAGTGGAAAGCCTGCTCGGCGGGCCGACCGAATGTGCCGGCGCCCTGGGCATGTCCAGTTGCACCTGGGGTGACGAGCAGCGCTTTATCAGCGTGCAGTACGCCGGCGACAAGGTGCTGATGTTCTCCGGCAAGGGCTTGAAGTGACGCGCCTACTGCTGGCGCTGGCCGCAGCGGCGGTGCTGGCTGGCTGTGCCAATTCTGGTACGGCTGTGCCGCCGCAGACTGTGGCCCAGGTCGATCTGCAGCGTTATCAGGGCATCTGGTATGAGCAGGCGCGGTTGCCGATGTTCTTCCAGCGCAACTGCGCGCAGTCCGAGGCGCTCTACGAATTGCAGCAGGGTGGCACGCTTGGCGTGACCAACCGCTGCCGCACCTTCGATGGCGCGATGCAGCAGGTGCAGGGCCAGGCCGTGGCCCAGGTGGCGGGCGAGACCAGCAAGCTCTGGGTGCGTTTCGACAACTGGGTCAGCAGCCTGCTGCCGGGGCTGACCAAGGGCGAATACTGGGTGCTCTACCTGGATGATGACTACCAGAGCGCGCTGGTGGGGCACCCCAATCGCGAGTATCTCTGGTTGTTGACGCGTGATCAGCAGCTCAGTGCGCCAATCCGCGCGACTCTGCTCGAAGAGGCGCGCAGCCGCGGTTATGACACCCGCGCGCTGATCTGGCGGCGCAGCGATGCCGAGATGGCTCTGCAGCGTTAAGGGCGGCTTATTTTTTGGCTTTCGGGCTCTGCAGGCGGATGCGCAGCTGAGTGTCCGCCGTGCCGTGCTCGAACAGGCTGTCGCCTGGTGTGGGTTTGCCGTTAAGCAGCGCCGGGTTGGCGGAAAAACCCACAGGCTCCAGCGGAATGCCGCGTCGGCCCTGGTCGAGCCGGCCGTTGCCATTGCTGTCCTGGAACAACTGGATGGCGTAGCGCCCTGGCGGTAGATCAGCTAGGCGCAGCAAGCTGCCTTCGCTGCTGAGCTGGCGCAGCGCCTGCGCGGGCCATGGGCCTGGTGCGGCGGGCACCAGGGCCAGGTGAATGGCGCCCTTGGCCTGTATCCCTTCGACATTGACCAGAATGTCACCCGCATGCGCCTGCGTGCCGACCAATAGCAGCAATAGGCCTGCCTGATAGCCAGCCTTCTTTACGGTTTGCAGAATTCGCTGTGGCATAATTCGGTCATTTTGCAGGGAAAGGCGGGTAATGCGTCAGGTATTGATCGTTCATTTTTCGCAGACCGGCCAGCTAGACAGGTTGGCGCAGTCAGTGTGCGCTCCGTTGCAGCAGCGTGGCGATATCCAGCTGGACTTTCTGCCCTTGCAGCCGGCGCAACCTTACCCTTTCCCCTGGCCCTTTCTCGACTTCTTTCGCATCTTCCCGGAAACCGTGCTGATGCGTCCGCAGCCCTTGCTGCCGCTGGCGGTGGATAGCAGCAAGCGCTATGACCTGGTGATCCTGGCCTATCAGGTGTGGTTTCTCTCGCCCTCGCAGCCGATGACGGCCTTTCTCGCCTCGCCCGAGGCGGCGCAGCTGCTCAAGGGTACGCCGGTGGTAACCCTGATCGGCTGCCGCAATATGTGGCTGATGGCCCAGGAAAAGCTCAAGCAGCGCCTCAATGAGCTGGGCGCGCGACTGGTGGACAATATTGCCCTGACCGATGCCTGCGGCACCGCGGCGAGCTTTCTGGCAACGCCGCTGTGGCTGTTTACCGGGCGGCAGAAGCCCTATAGCTGGGTGCCGCGCGCCGGTATCGATGAGGCGGAAATCGCCGCCGCCAGCCGCTTCGGTGAGGCCATGGCGCAGCGCTTGACGGCCGATAGCCTGCCGATCGAGCGACCCATGCTCACGGGCCTGGGGGCGGTGCGTATCGATGAAAAACTGATCGCCAGCGAGAAGGTCGGCAATCGCAGTTTTCAGCTATGGAGCCGCCTGCTCGCCGCCCTCGGCCCGCAGCAGAGTCGCCGCCGTGCGGTTGGGCTGGTGGTGTATATCGCGTTTTTGTTGTGCCTGATCGTCACTGTTGTGCCGCTCAGCGCTTTGCTTAAAAAGTTGTTGGCGCCGCTGTTCAAAGAGCGCACTCAGCGTGAAAAGGCCTACTTTGCCGGCCCGTCCGGCGAGTGAAGTGACCCGAGGAAACCCCGTGGTACAACCCGTATTTATCAATCGCATCAGCGCCTTTCTGCCCTTCGATGCGGTCGACAACGAGCAGATGGAAGCGCGTTTGGGCCTGGTCGGCGGCAAGCCGTCGCGGGCGCGCAAGCTGATTCTGCGCAGCAACGGCATCCAACAGCGTCACTATGTGATCGACCCGCAAACCGGCGAGCCGGCCATGAGCAATGCGCAGATCAGCGCTGCGGCGATTCGCGGGCTGCTCGGTGGTGAGTTCCAGCTGGAGGATCTCGATTGCCTGGTGGCCAGCAGCGCTTCGCCGGATCAGGTTATGCCAGGCCACGGGGTGATGGTGCAGGGCGAGCTGGGCAACCCGCCGTGCGAGGTGGTGAGCACCGCCGGTATCTGCCTGTGCGGCATGACTGCGCTGAAATACGCCTGGATGAGCGTGGCCAGCGGTGAAAGCCGCAACGCCGTGGCCTGCGGCTCGGAGGTGGCCTCCACCCTGATGCTCGCGCGCAACTTCAACGGTGAATACGAGAGCCGGCTCGAGGAGCTGGAAAGCCACCCGGAGATCGCCTTCGAGAAGGATTTTCTGCGCTGGATGCTCTCCGATGGCGCCGGCGCGGTGCTGCTGCAAGGCCAGCCGAACAGCACGGGCCTGAGCCTGCGTATCGACTGGCTGGACATCTTCTCCTTCGCCGATCAGATGCCGCCCTGCATGTACGCCGGCGCCGAGATGGTC
Organism: Pseudomonas sp.; assembly: GCA_036276395.1. Lineage (GTDB taxonomy): Bacteria > Pseudomonadota > Gammaproteobacteria > Pseudomonadales > Pseudomonadaceae > Aquipseudomonas. The sequence continues at coordinate 308 of DASUOY010000521.1, read as the reverse complement.
GAGGGCCAGCTGCAGGGCTGGAGCCGCTTCGATGGCGCCGAGCGCAACCGTCGCTCGCTGATGGCGATCAAGCAGGACGTCAAACTGCTTAACGACAATATCGTCAAATACACAGTGGAAGAGACGCTTAAGCGCATTATGGCGCGGCGTGAACTGCATGCCGATGGGGTCGATTATTTCCTCCCGCATTACAGCTCGGAGTTCTTCCGCGAGCGTCTGGCCGTGGGCCTGGCCAATGCGGGCTTGCCGATTGCGCAGGAACGCTGGTTTACCAATTTGACCCGCAAGGGCAATACCGGCGCGGCGTC
>DASUOY010000520.1:0-5865 GCA_036276395.1 Pseudomonas sp. | reverse complement strand
GGTGAGTACGCCCGCCGGCGCCCTGACGGCCTTCGAAGTTGCGGTTGGAGGTGGACGCGCAATGCTCGCCATTGCCTAGCTTGTCCGGGTTCATCGCCAGGCACATGGAGCAGCCCGGCTCACGCCACTCGAAGCCGGCCTCGATAAAAATCTTGTCCAGGCCTTCCTGTTCGGCCTGAGCCTTGACCAGACCAGAGCCCGGCACCACCAGTGCCTGCTTGACGGTGCTGGCGACCTTGCGGCCCTTGGCCACTTCGGCGGCGGCGCGCAGGTCTTCGATCCGCGAGTTGGTGCAGGAGCCGATAAACACCCGATCCAACTGGATATCGGTAATCGCCTGGTTGGCGGTCAGACCCATGTATTTCAGGGCACGGACGATCGAATCGCGTTTGACCGGATCGGCCTCGGCGGCCGGATCCGGCACGCGCTGATCGACGGCCAGGACCATCTCGGGCGAAGTGCCCCAACTGACTTGCGGCTTGATGTCCTCGGCACGCAACTCGACCACGGTATCGAAATGCGCATCGGCGTCCGACACCAGGTCCTGCCACTGCGCCACGGCCTTTGCCCAATCGGCGCCTTTCGGGGCGAACGGACGGCCTTCGACGTAGGCGATGGTTTTCTCGTCCACCGCCACCAGGCCCACACGAGCACCGGCCTCGATGGACATATTGCAGATGGTCATGCGCCCTTCCAGGGAGAGGTCACGGATCGCGCTGCCGGTAAACTCCAGGGCATGGCCATTGCCGCCGGCGGTGCCGATCTTGCCGATTACGGCCAGGACTATGTCCTTGGCGGTCACACCGAAGGGCAGCTTGCCTTCGACAGCGACCTTCATGTTCTTCATCTTCTTGGCCACCAGGCACTGGGTCGCCAGCACATGCTCGACCTCGGAGGTGCCGATGCCGTGAGCCAGGGCACCGAAGGCGCCATGGGTGGAGGTGTGCGAATCGCCGCAGACCACGGTCATGCCCGGCAGAGTGGCGCCCTGCTCCGGGCCGACCACGTGGACGATGCCCTGGCGCACGTCGTTCATCTTGAATTCGAGGATGCCGAAGTCGTCGCAGTTCTCGTCCAGGGTCTGTACCTGGATGCGCGACACCTCATCGGCGATGGCCTCCAGGCCGCCCTGACGCTCGGCCTTGGTGGTCGGCACGTTGTGGTCCGGGGTGGCGATGTTGGCGTCGATGCGCCACGGCTTGCGCCCAGCCAGACGCAGCCCTTCGAAGGCCTGGGGCGAGGTCACTTCGTGGAGGATATGCCGGTCGATATAGATCAGCGACGAACCATCGTCACGGCGCTTGACCTCGTGCATTTCCCAGAGCTTGTCGTAGAGCGTTTTGCCGGCCATCAGCTTTCCCTCATCAGCGTCTTTCTATGCCTGGGCGAATGGCCCTTTGGCTTATGGGGTAATCCTATGGGCTGGAATTGAATTACTCAAATTCATATTTTTTATTCAAAACATTCCCAACAGGAATAGAGCTAGGCTAAATACCAGGGCGCGCGATGCGCCATACACACTCGTAGCCAGGAACAGCCGCATGGATCTCGCCACCCTCAATGCCTTTATCGCCATTGCCGAACTGGGCAGCTTTTCCGAGGCGGCCGAACGCCTGCACCTGACCCAGCCGGCGGTGAGCAAGCGCATTGCCAGCCTGGAGCAACAACTGGCCGTGCGCCTGTTCGACCGTCTGGGCCGCGAGGTGAGCCTGACCGAGGCCGGCCGCGCCCTGCTGCCGCGGGCCTATCAGATACTCAACGTACTGGATGATACGCGCCGCGCCCTGACCAACCTGAACGGCGAGATCAGCGGTCGCCTGACCCTGGCCACCAGCCACCATATCGGCCTGCACCGCCTGCCGCCGCTGCTGCGCGCCTTTACCCGGGCGCACCCGCAGGTGGCCCTGGATATCCAGTTCCTCGACTCCGAGGTGGCCTATGAAGAGGTGTTGCACGGCCGCGCCGAACTGGCGGTGATCACCCTGGCCCCGGAAACCCGCGAGCCGGTGCACGCGGTGGCGGTGTGGGACGACCCGCTGGATTTCGTTGCGGCCCCCGAGCATCCACTGGCGCGCACCGGCGCGGTAAGCCTGGCCGACGTGGCCCATCACCCGGCGGTATTCCCCGGCGGCAACACCTTTACCCACCATATAGTGCGGCGCCTGTTCGAGGCCCAGGGGCTGACACCGAATATCGCCATGAGTACCAACTACCTGGAAACCATCAAGATGATGGTGTCCATCGGCCTGGCCTGGAGCGTATTGCCGCGCACCATGCTCGATGACCAGGTCGCCCGCCTGCCGTTGCCGGGCATTCAGCTGTCGCGCCAGCTAGGCTATATCTCGCACAGCGAGCGTACCCTGTCGAATGCCGCCAGGGCCTTTATGGGCTTGCTCGACAGCCAGCGCGACAACCTTGCAGCCGTTATCGACTAGAGGCTAACGTGAGGCCCATAACGATAAGAAAGGTTTCTGCATGACCACAGCACGTCGACTAATCAGCAGCCGCGAGAGCAGATTGCCCGGAGGAAGAGTCGGCCGTGACCAAACCCACTGACAGCCGTCCGCCACTGCCCTTTATCCCGGCACTGGACCCCGCCGAATTCGAAAAAACCTGGAACGATGCCCCGCGCCTGCTGCGCGCCTTGAACGGGGCCAAGCTGGGCACCTGGTATTGGGATATCGAAAGCGGCCGGGTCAACTGGTCACGCGGCGCCCAGGCATTGTTCGGCCTCGACCCCAAGCGCCCGCTGCGCACCCAGGTCAACTATATCGACCTGATTCCGGAAGAAGACCGCGCCGAAGTCCTGCGCCTGTTCGAGCAACTACTGGCGGGCAACCCCAGCTCACGGGCATTCCGCCACCGCATTCGCTGGCCCGACGACAGCGTGCACTGGCTGGAGATCAGCGGCAGCCTGCAACTGGATGCCGACGGCAAACAGCGGGTCATGGGGGTGATCCGCGATATCAGCGGGCAACAGGCCCGCGAGCAGGCCCTGCGCAACAGCGAGGAGAAATTCGCCCAGGCCTTCCACTACACCCCGGACGCCGTGGTGATCACCGACAAAGCCACCGGGCGCTTTATCGAGGTCAATGCCGGCTTCGAGCGCCAGTTCGGCTGGAGCAGCCAGGAAACCCTGGGGCGCACCTCGCTGGAGCTGGGCATCTGGGCGCAACCGACTGATCGCCTGCGCATGCTCGACGCCATCGCCCGCAATGCCCTCAATGGCCTGGAGGTCAACCTTTACCACCGCGACGGCAGCATCCGCAAAAACCTGTTGTTTGGCGGCGAGTTGCTGCTCGATGGCTGCACCTGCCTGGTGCTCTCGCTGCGCGACATCACCGAACAGCGCAATCAGGAACAAGCGCTCAAGGACAGCCAGGAACGCCTGAATCTGGCCCTGGAGTCCGCCGACCTGGGCACCTGGGACTGGCATATCCCCAGCAACATGCTGTTCGGCTCGGCCCGCGCCTCGCTGCTGCATGGCCTGGACGATGCGCCCTTCCACGACGAATTCCACAAATTCTTCAGCCATGTGCCGCTGGAAGACCGCCACGCCATGCGCCAGCGTTACAACGACCTGATCAGTGGGGTCAGCAACGATTACCAAGTCACCTACCGCACCGTCTATGCCGACCAGCAGGTGCACTACCTAGAAAGCACCGCCAAGCTCTATCGTGACGCCCGTGGCCAACCCGAACGCATGGCCGGCATCCTGATCGACATCAGCGAGCGGGTGCGCCGCGAACAGCGCCTAGCCGCCTCCGAGGAAAAGTTCGCCACCCTGTTCCAGGCCAGCCCAGACCCCATCACCCTGACCACCCTGCCGGAAGGCCGGGCGCTGGAAATCAACCCCAGCTTCACCCAGGTATTCGGCTGGCAGCCCGAACAGATAGTCGGCCGCACCATGCTGGAAATCGACTTCTGGGCCGACCTGCAGACGCGCACCGAGCTGTACAAGAAGTTTCACCAGCAGCAGCGTCTCGACAACGAGGTCGCCGACTTCCTCGACCGCCAGGGCCGGCGCCTGACCTGCGTGGTCTCCACCCGGCCGATCGAAATCGGCAACCAGCCCTGCATCCTCACCTCCTTTCGCGACATCAGCTCACGCCAACGGGCCGAGGCGGCGCTGCAGGCCAGCCAGGAGAAATTCGCCAAGGCCTTCCACTCCAGCCCCGACGCCATCACCATCACCGAGCGCGACAGCGGCCGCTATATCGAGGTCAACCAAGGCTTCAGCCGCCTGACCGGCTATAACCCCGAAGACGTGATAGGTCGCAGCTCTGGCGAGCTGAGTGTCTGGGCCGACCCGCAGGAGCGGGTGCAGATGGTGCAGAAGCTGTTGCAGGACGGCCATGTCTACCATATGGAAATGCATGGCAAGCACCGCGACGGCTCGGTCAAGCTGGTGGAGGTATCGGTCGAGCCGATCGAGCTCAATGCCGTGCCCTGCCTGCTGCTGACCGCCCGCGATATCAGCGAGCTGAAAAGCGCCCAGGCCCAGGTGCAGCACCTGGCCTACCACGACTCACTGACCAACCTGCCCAACCGCGCCCTGCTGCTCGACCGCCTGACCCAGCAAATCGCCCTGCTCAAGCGCCATGAACTGCGCGGCGCGCTGCTGTTTCTCGACCTCGACCACTTCAAGCATATTAACGACTCCCTCGGCCACCCGGTCGGCGACTCCGTGCTCAAGCTGGTGACCGCGCGCCTGGAATCCAGCGTGCGCCAGGAAGATACCGTGGCGCGCCTGGGTGGCGACGAGTTCGTGGTGCTGCTCTCGGGCCTGGAAGGCAAGCGCTCGACCGTGGTGCGGCAAACCCGCGCGGTGGCGGAAAAGCTGCGCAAGCTACTGGCCGAACCCATGCTGCTGGACGGCCATCAACTGCAGGTCACCCCCAGCATCGGCATCGCCCTGATACCCGACCACGGCAACACCCCGGCCGACCTGCTCAAACGCGCCGATATCGCCCTGTACCGGGCCAAGGATTCGGGGCGCAATACCATCCAGCTGTTTCGCAGCACCATGCAAAAGGCCGCCAGCGAACGCCTGCGCCTGGAAAACGACCTGCGCCTGGCCCTGGCCCGCGGGGAATTCGAACTGCATTTCCAGCCCCAGGTCGATGCCCGCGACAATTGCATCACCGGTGCCGAAGCCCTGCTGCGCTGGATCCACCCCAGCCTGGGGCCACAGTCGCCGGCGCTGTTTATTCATATCCTGGAGGAAAGCGGGCTGATCCTCGAAGTCGGCGGCTGGGTGCTGGCCGAAGCCTGCCACGCCTGCGCCGAGCTGCTGCAACAAGGCCTGGTCGACGCCAGCCAGTTCAGCCTGTGCGTGAATATCAGCCCGCGCCAGTTCCGCCAGAACGACTTCGTCGAGCGAGTGGAAAGCAGCCTGGCCAGCAGCCAGTTGCCGCCGGCCATGCTCAAGCTGGAAATCACCGAAGGCATAGTGATTCAGAATATCGACGACACCATCGCCAAGATGAATCGCCTCAAGCGCCTCGGCGTGAGCTTCGCGATGGATGACTTTGGCACCGGCTACAGCTCCCTGACCTACCTCAAGCGCCTGCCGGTGGACGTGCTGAAGATCGACCAGTCCTTCGTGCGCGACGCCACCCTGGACGCCAACGACGCCGAAATCATCCGCGCCATAGTCGCCATGGCGCGCAGCCTGGGCCTGGCCATGATCGCCGAGGGCGTCGAACACAGCGACCAGCTGGACTTCCTCCAGCAACAGGGCTGCCACCACTACCAGGGCTATCTGTTCAGCAAACCCGTGCTGCTCGCCGACTTCTGCACCCTGCTGCGCGACAATCGGCGGCAGAGCCAGCCCTGAAATGACGAGGGCACCTATGCAGGTGC
>DASUOY010000519.1:0-6409 GCA_036276395.1 Pseudomonas sp. | reverse complement strand
CGCGCTGTGGCTTTCGCCCAGTTGCAGCCGGCCCTGGCCGAGTTGCGCCAGCGGCGCCTGATAGCTACCACTCAGGCTCAGGGGGCCCAGGGGCATGCCGGGGTTGGCCTCTTGCAGGCGCAGTTCGCTGACCTGCAGGTGCAGCTGGTGCGAGTCCAGTTGCACCTGCAGGGCGCCGTCCAGGCCGCTGAGGGCGGTGCGGTCGTAGATGCCTTGCAGGCCTTTGCCGCTCAGTTGGAGTTGCAGCTGGGGCGCGCTGCTGTCCGGCGCCAGGCTCAGCTTGGCCGTGGCGTTCAAGCGGCCATTGTTCAGGCTGAGCAGCGCCGGCCAGGCGCTCAGGCTGTTCTGCAGGGGGTTGCCGCTGCGCAGAAACAGCTCGGCCAACTGTGCCTGCGCTTGCAGGCCCGTGGCGCTGTCGTGCTGCAGTTGCAGCTTGAGTTGCAGTTGCGCGGTGTTGTGCAGCTCACCCTGGGCCGTGCTCTGCTGCGGGTTTGCCGTCAGCTGGCCCTGCCATTGCCAGCCTTGCGGCTTGAGCTGGGGGTGCTGCAGGCGCTGTACGCTGACACTGGCCGGGCCTTGCAGCTGCCAGTTCTGCAGGGCGCCGGCGTGGTGCTGGGCGCTGAACCGCAGGTCGTCGTTGCTGGCCTGCAGCTGGTGCAGCTGCAGTTCGCCATCTTGCAGCTGGGCCAGTTGGAGTTGCGAGCCCTTGCCCAGCTTGAGGCTGAGCTGCTGCGGGTCCAGATAGCCGCTCAAGGCCAGCTGCAGCTTTATTCCGCCGAGTTGCCAGTCGCCCTGCTTGAGCCCGGGGCTGCTGGCCTTGAGGCTGCCAGCGAGCAGTTGCACCGCCCAGGGCGCGGCATTGGCCAGGGCCAGTTGGCCGCTCAGGGTAAACGGGCTGGGGCCCAGGCCCGTCAGGCTGAAGGCCAGGGGCAGGGCGCGTTCACGCAGCGCCTCGGCCAGCTCGGCCGGTTGTTCTGCGCCTTCTATGCGCAGCTGCAAGGATTCTGGGCGCAGCTTCTGCGCGAGCGGCGCCAGCGCGGTGCCGTCGATCTGCCTGAGTTGCAGGTCGGCGCTCAGGCTGTCGGCAAACCACAGCCCGGCGCGAGCGCGGGCGGCCAGGTTGAATTGCCCCTGCAACTGACCTATGCCCGGCACCGGCCAGGGTTCGGGCAGCGTGGCACTGGCGCTGAGTTGGCCGCTGGCCTGCTGCAGTTGCGCCAGGCGCAAGGGCCCGGGCGGCAGTTGCAGTTGCCAGTCGGCGCGCAGCTGCGCGGTGGTCGGCGCCGGTTGTCGCGCCATGCTGCCTGCCGGCAGCCACTGGCCGAGCCAGCTTTGCAGCAGCGCCGCCTGGCTCAGCTCGGTGCTGGCCAGTTGACCCTGCCACTGTGGCCCTGCCGGGTTGCCCTGCAGGCTGCTGCGCAGGCTGATCTGCGTCACCTGGTCGACCGCCAGGCTCAGTTGCAGCTGCAGTTCGGCGCTATCGCCCTGCAACTGGGCGCGCCAGTTCAGTTGGTGTTGCTGGTGTTGAAGGTTGAGCTGTAGGTCCAGCTGCTGCGCCGCCGTGGCCTTGGCGCGCTGGTGCAGCAGCTGCAGATCGCCGATCAGCCTGCAGCGCTGCCCGGCGCAAGGCAGGTCGAGGTCCAGCTGGCTGATGCGCAGCTCAGCCGGCAACAGGGCGAGGCTGGCCAGCAGCTGTTCAAGCGCCAGCCCTGGGCTTGCCGCGCCGCTGTCGACGGCGCTGGCGGGCGTGGGCCAGCTCAGGCCGAGCCGGGCCATTTCGATCTGCTGCCAGAACGGCGCACGCCAGTTCAGCTGCGCCCAGCCCAGGTGCAGCTGCTCAATCTGCAGCTGCACCCGACCCGCGGCTTGCCGCTGCTGCAGGCTAAGGCGTTCCAGGCCGATGCCCTCAAGGCCGAGGCTCAGGCCCTGCCAGTGCAGTTGTTCGATCTGTTGCCGGTCCAGCAGGCGGGCCAGGCTGAGGTAGGCATAGGTGCCCAGCAGCGCCAGCAGGCAGCACACCGCAGTGAGTCGTAGCCAAGTGCGCCGGCTGATCATGGACACCGATCCAGAGATGGGAGGAACCTTCTGCGGGGAACCTTAACCCACATGCTCGCGCACCCGCCAATCAGGGATTGTTCAGTGCTGTGTATTTGCAGCATTAAGTGCTATTTTTGTTGTAAATAGACATTGGAGGCCGTTATGAGCGCATTGATTCGACCTGTTGCCGATGCCGATACGGTGCTGGCCAAGGCGCTGCTCAATAGCCGCGAGCAGCTTGGCCTGACCCAGCAGGAGCTGGCCGACATAGTGGGCGTGCACCGCACGGCGATTACGCGCTGGGCCGACACCGGCCTGCGGGTGCAGAGCAAGACCGGCGAACTGGCCCTGCTGCTGATTCGCGCCTACCGTTCGCTGTTTGCCCTGTTTGGCGGCAACCTGGCCGATATGCAGCACTTCTTGCGCACCGAGAACCATCATCTGCGCGGTGTGCCGCTGCTCTTGATGATGCAGGTGCAAGGCCTGGTGCATGTGGTGGAATACCTCGATGCGATTCGCGGCCGAGGCTAAGCGGCACCCGCTGAAAAATACTAATAAGGAACACAGTCGCCATGGATATCTGGCAACACTGTAATGGCCCCCAGCAGATCAAGCCCATTCGCGGACGTTTGCTGCGTTTGGTCGAAAGTCAGGCCCAGGTCGCCACCTTGCAACTGGTGGATACCCTGGCCGAACAGGCGCTGCTGGAGGAGTTGCTGGAAGCCAGCAAGCCACCCCTGCCGGATCGCACTGAGGCGCTGCATTACCTGCTGCAAACCCCGTTTCGCTACCCGCCGCTACGCTGGGGCTCGCGCTTTGGCTCGGTGCACGAACCTAGCCTGTTCTATGGCGCGCTGCGCCTCGAAACGGCCATGGCCGAGGCGGCCTATTACCGTTTCCTGTTGTGGAACGGCATGGCCACGCCGCCACCCAGTGGGCGCATCCTCTCCGAGCATTGCACCTTCGAGGCGCGTTACCGGGTTCTGCGCGGCATCCAGTTGCAGCATCCGCCATTCAGCGCGTTTGAGGCCCAGCTGTGCCATGCCAGCGCCTACCAGCCCACCCAGCTCCTGGGCGCGGCCATGCGCGGGGCCGGGGTCGAGGCCTTCGAGTACCGTTCCGCGCGCTGCCCATTGGGCGGAAGCAATGTGGCCCTGTACGCCCCCCAGGCGCTGGCGGAAAAACGCCCGCGCAACCTGCTGTCCTGGCTGTGCGAAACCACCGCCGAGTACGTCGCGTTCAAGAATGCCCAGGTGCCGGATACGCCCAGGTTGTTCCATTTGCAGGGCTATTTGCAGGACGGCCGCTTGCCGCTGCCGGCCTAGCCCTGTTGCCGTTTCATCGATGGCCGTGCCGGCGCCTTTTTTTGCGCGAGGCAAGGCACCAAGAGCGCGCTTTGGTGTTCCAAATAAGCGATATGAAACGCCGCTGCGCGGTAACGCGGCTCGCGATGAAACGGCAGCAGAACCTCGCTCTGGCCAGGCTTGCGCGCCCCTAAAAAGGGCGCGCCAGAGCGCCAGGGTGCGGACTTGTGCACAATTGCGAGGCGTCTTGTCAATCGACTTTTTGTGATTGAGCTAAACCCTTGATTCTTCGTAGTGCTTTTATAAGTCAATGAAAAATATAGATTTTTTATGCTGGTGAAAAAATCGCCAGTTTGTCTGCAGGCCCCGTGGCATAGGCGGTGGGGGCGCCTGTTCCCATGTTATCCACGAAGTTATCCACAGCTTCTGTGGATTAACTCAGGCGCTTGCTCTAGCCCGCGGTCTAGGCTTGACGCTGGTATCTGGGGGGGCTGAACGCCAGGCCTCGGGTCGCTGCAAAGCTGCGACGATTTGCCTGGGCGGCCGGTTTTGGCCAAGGCTTTACCTGGGCGTAAAAAGGAGTAGAGTGGCGCGCCTTCCCAGCCACCGCTGTTTCCTATGCCTCGCGCACCGTCTCGTATCGCCGCTGAATCTTCAGCCCTCAGCCCTCGTTTGCCCATGCGCGTAGCCATCTGGCTGCTCGACAGCCCACGTCTCGGTCAGGCCGCCAGCGTCAAGCGTTTCGCCGGCCAGTTGCTCAAGCAACCCGCCTTGCAGGGTGTGGTGCCGGCGCAGAGCCGCCTGGGGCAAATGCTTTGCCGTGATTGCGGCAACCCGCGTGATCGGCGCATGGGCTTCGAGTTGCTGCGCCAGGCCGCCCGCGCCGGCGATATGCCTGCTCAGCTGGAGCTGGGTCAGCTGTATAGCCAGCCGCGTAACAATGAGCCACAACAGGCCCGCCATTGGCTGGAACTGGCCGCCGGGCAGGGTTCGCTGGAAGCGCAACAACTGCTTAAACAGCTCTGACGCACTCTGGAGTACTGGTTATACTGCCAGTACTTTTCTGCGGAGCTGCTTATGCCTATCGATCTGTCCACCGCGTTGGCACCTGCGCTGCTCGGTTTCGCCGCCGCGGCACTTCCTCTGGTTTATCTGGCCTGGTCGCTGCAACGCCGCCTGGCCGATCAGCAGCTGCAATTCAGCCTGCTACAGGAGCGCCTGAGCAACGCGCAACTGGCCCAGGCCGGGTTGACCGCGCAACTGGATGATTGCCGCGCAGAACTTGCCGATATCGGCGAGATCAAGGCCGACCAGCAGGCCGAACTGGCCGCGCTGCGCCGCGAAGCCGAATTGCTGCAGCACGAGCGGCAGATCGCCCGCGAAGCCGCCCAGGCCTGGGCGAGCCAGCGTGAGCAGCAGGAGGGTGAGATCCGCCGCCTGGATGCCCAGCGCGCGGCTCTCAGCGCCGAACTTAAAGAGCAACAAGACAGCCATCAGCAGCGCCTGAGCGACCTGCAAGGCTCGCGTGATGAGCTGCGTGCGCAGTTCGCCGAGCTGGCCGGGAAGATCTTTGATGAGCGCGAGCAGCGTTTCGCCGAGACCAGCCAGCTGCAGCTCGGCCAGTTGCTCGACCCGCTCAAGGAGCGCATCCAGTCCTTCGAAAAGCGCGTGGAGGAGAGCTACCAGCAGGAAGCCCGCGAGCGCTTCTCCCTGGGCAAGGAGCTGGAGCGTTTGCAGCAGCTCAACCAGCGCCTGGGCGATGAGGCGACCAACCTGACCCGCGCCCTCAAGGGGCAAAAAACCCAGGGCAACTGGGGCGAGCTGGTGCTGGAGCGGGTGCTGGAGCACGCGGGCCTGGAGAAGGGCCGCGAGTACCAGACCCAGGTCAGCCTGAAGAGCGCTGACGGCGAGCGCTTCCAGCCGGACGTGCTGATCCAGCTGCCGGGCGATAAACAAGTGGTGGTGGATGCCAAGGTCAGCCTCACCGCCTACCAGCAGTTTATTGCCGCCGATGACGACGCCAGCCGCCAGCAGGCGCTGAAGCAGCACGTGCTGTCGCTGCGCAGCCACCTCAAGGGTTTGTCGCTCAAGGACTACCAGCGCCTGGAAGGCCTGCACAGCCTGGATTTCGTCCTGCTCTTCGTGCCGATCGAAGCAGCCTTCGCCGCCGCCTTGCAGGCCGATCCGGGCTTGTTCCAGGAGGCCTTCGATCAGCATATCGTCATCGTCAGCCCGACCACGCTGCTGGCCACCCTGCGGGTGATCGACAGCCTGTGGCGCCAGGAGCGGCAGAGCCAGAATGCCCGCGAGATTGCCGAGCGCGCCGGGGCGCTGTATGACAAGTTCGTCGCCTTTATTCAGGATCTGGATGAAATGGGCGCGCGCCTGCAGCAGCTGGACAAGGCCTATGCCGGGGCGCGCAACAAGCTGTGCGAGGGCCGCGGCAATATCGTCAGCCGGGTGGAAAACCTCAAGCTGCTCGGCGCCCGCGCCAGCAAGAGCCTGCCCGTCGAGTTGCTCGAACGGGCGGCCGGGGTGGAGTTGCTGGACGAGCTATGACGGCTGCTTAGGCCGTCGCGGCTTTTTCCTCGGCCGCCCTTTGCGCCGCTGGTGAGTGGGCCAGGTAATCCAGGGCCACGCGGATATCGCCTTCCGTGCGTGGGTGATAACTGGGGTTGAAGTAGCGCAGCACCGAGCGGCCGATATCGCCCATGGGCGGCAGCAAGCCGCGCTGGCCCAGGTGGTACCAGAGCTTGAGGAATCCCGGTCGGTAACGGGTGGCCGGGTCCTGGCGCATCATGCTTTTCATCGAGCTGCTGAACAGGAAAATCAGCGCCGCGGTGGCGATCAACATATACACCCAGCGCATCAGCAGGCTGCCGCCTATATGCACGTGCAGGTCGTGGGCCACGCTGCGGTGTTCGACCTCCTCGGCGCCGTGCCAGCGCAGCAGGTCGAGCATCACCGGGTCGGCGTGATCCAGGCTGCGGGTGGTGATGATCCAGTCGCCCAGCACGCAGGTGAAGTGCTCCACCGCGGCGATCAGGCCGACCCGCTGGCGCAGCCAC
>DASUOY010000518.1:0-3071 GCA_036276395.1 Pseudomonas sp. | reverse complement strand
CCTGCAAGTGCTTGCATAAAACCTCCTTGTAAAAACTGGGCAGCCCGCTGCCCGGGCTGCAGGCGAGCTTAGTGCTGCGGATGGACGTTGCGCAACGAGTGGCGCTCAGTTGTGGGCCAGTTCCGGGTGCTGATGCAGGGTCTGATTGAACAGCTCGACCCAGTGGGCGCTGAATTGACGGCCGGCCAGGCCGTTGATTTCCAGAATGGCGCGTAGCAGGGGGCGTTTGTTCAGGGTTTGGTGGGCGCGTTCATGGGTGCGGGCGTCAAAGGTATCGACGATGTTCATGATCAACGCGCCCGGGCTGGTTTCAATTTCCTTGAGGCCCTTGGGATAGCCGCTGCCATCGGCATGTTCCTGGTGTTGCAGGGTGATCTCCGCGGCCGCCTGCCATTTGGGCATGCGCTTGAGCAGCTCATAGGCCAGGCGCGGGTGAGCTTGCATCTGGCGGCGTTCTTCCCGGCTCAGGTTGGCTTCTTTGTGCAGGATTTCCAGGGGTAGAAAGGCCATGCCCAGATCGTGCAGGCAAATGGCGGCCGCCAGTTGGCTGGGCTCTTCGGGGGTGCCGCCGAGTTGATTGATGGCCAGGGCCAGATCCAGTTGGCGCATGCCACGGCCTTGCCAGTACTGAGAGCGGCGTTCGCTGGCCTGCATCAGTTCGATAAAGAACAGCAGGTCGGCATCCGCGGTAATGCCGTAGCGCTTGAGCAGGTCGGCTGCTTGCGTTTCCTGGGCGGTACTGGTTTGCACTGGGCGCGAGTTGGGGTCGAGCTGCAGCAGCAGGTTGCTGCGGATCTCCGTTTGCCGCGCTTCGGGGGCGAGTGCCAGGGCGCTCAATGCCTGGCCAAGCGCCATGCTTTGGCTGTTGTCGAGGTGTGCGGGTGGGCCGCCGAGTGCTTGCTCGATCAGCTCTTTGAGATGATCCAGGGTCAGCAGCAGGATATCGCCCAGCAGGCTGTCGAAATGCAGGCGCGTTTCGCGCAGGCAGGCCAGTACATCTTCCATGGCTTGGGGGAGTGGCATCAGGCTGTTCAGGCCTATATAGCCCAGGTTGCCCTTGAGGGTGTGGACCAGGCGGAACAGTTCGCGCAAGCGTTCGCTGTCGTCTGGTGCATGTTCGAGCTCGATCAGCAGTTGTTCGCAGCGCTGGAATTGTTCGGCGGATTCCTGGCGAAAGTCCGCCAGAAGGTCGCTAGGAATCTCCGCAAGGTTTGTTGTGGCCATCACCCTCTCCAGTTGTCGCTGCATCCCTGAGTATAGGAAGCTCTGGCAAAAGCGCGTGGGGCGCGGCTGCACGTGGCGGCTTAACCATATATAATCCCGCGCTTTGCCGCGTTTTGCGGGTTAGGGTCGTCAGGCGTGCATGCGCCGCTGGTCGATTAACGCCCCAACAAGACAGCGCAATTGCAGAAAATGGCGCATGCGCCAACCGGTTCGGTTTACTGCCTGTTAGCCCGGTCAATAGCGTCGCCCCTGTGCGGCTCAACGAATTCAAGACTCAAGAGAAGCGACTACCACCATGATGCGCAGCCATTATTGCGGCCAACTGAACGAGAGCCTGGACGGCCAGGAAGTCACCCTTTGCGGTTGGGTACATCGCCGTCGTGACCATGGCGGGGTGATTTTCCTCGACATTCGTGACCGTGAAGGTCTGGCCCAGGTGGTATTCGACCCGGATCGCGCGGCGACCTTCGCCACCGCCGACAAGGTGCGCAGCGAATACGTGGTCAAGATCACCGGTAAGGTGCGTCTGCGTCCGGCCGGTGCCGGCAACGCCAACATGGCCTCCGGCGCCATCGAAGTGCTGGGTTATGAGCTGGAAGTGCTGAACGAAGCGGAAACCCCGCCGTTCCCGCTCAACGAATACACCGACGTCGGCGAAGAAACTCGCCTGCGCTATCGCTTTATCGACCTGCGTCGCCCGGAAATGGCGGCCAAGCTGAAACTGCGTTCGAGCATCACCAGCAGCATCCGTCGCTACCTGGATGACAACGGCTTCCTCGATGTGGAAACGCCGATCCTCACCCGTGCCACCCCTGAAGGCGCGCGTGACTATCTGGTGCCGAGCCGCACCCACGCCGGCAGCTTCTTTGCCCTGCCGCAATCGCCGCAGCTGTTCAAGCAGCTGCTGATGGTGGCCGGCTTCGACCGCTACTACCAGATCGCCAAGTGCTTCCGCGACGAAGACCTGCGTGCCGACCGCCAGCCGGAATTCACCCAGATCGACATCGAAACCAGCTTCCTCGATGAAGCCGACATCATGGCCATCACCGAGAAGATGATTCGCCAGCTGTTCAAGGAGGTGCTGGGCGTCGAGTTCGGCGAGCTGCCGCACATGACCCTGGCCGAAGCCATGCGTCGCTTTGGTTCCGACAAGCCGGACCTGCGCAACCCGCTGGAACTGGTGGATGTGGCTGACCAGCTGCAAGCTGTCGACTTCAAGGTGTTCAGCGGCCCGGCCAACGATCCGAAGTGCCGCGTCACCGCGCTGCGCGTACCGGGCGGGGCGAGTATGCCGCGCAGCAAAATCGACGAGTACACCAAGTTCGTTGGCATCTACGGCGCCAAGGGCCTGGCTTATATCAAGGTCAACGAGCGCGCCAATGGTGCCGAAGGCCTGCAGTCGCCGATCGTCAAGAACATCCCGCTGGACAACATCAATGTGATCCTTGATCGCGTTGGCGCAGTGGATGGCGACATCGTGTTCTTCGGTGCCGACAAGGCCAAGATCGTCAGCGAGGCCCTGGGCGCGCTGCGCATCAAGCTGGGTCATGACCTCAACTTGCTGACGTGCGAGTGGGCACCGCTGTGGGTCGTCGACTTCCCGATGTTCGAAGAGAACGACGACGGTAGCCTGACCGCCATGCACCACCCGTTCACCGCACCGAAGTGCAGCCCGGCCGAGCTGGAGGCCAACCCGGCCGCCGCGCTGTCCCGTGCTTACGACATGGTGCTCAACGGCACCGAGCTGGGTGGCGGTTCGATCCGTATCCACGACAAGGCCATGCAGCAGACCGTGTTCCGCGTGCTCGGCATCAGCGAAGAGGAGCAGCAGGAGAAGTTCGGCTTCC
>DASUOY010000517.1:0-3296 GCA_036276395.1 Pseudomonas sp. | reverse complement strand
CGAAGCCAAGCGCGACGCCGTGGCGGCGCTGCTCGACGAGTTCGGCGTGACCCTGATCGAGGACGAACCCTACCGCGAGCTGGTGTTCGATGCAGGCAGCGCCACGCCCATCGTCAGCCGCCTGCAGAAGGCCAGCTGGATTTACACCGGCACCGTGTCGAAAACCCTGCTACCGGGGCTGCGCGTTGGCTATCTGATCGCCACCCCGGATCTGTTCCCCTACCTGCTGCGCCTCAAACAGTCGGCGGATCTGCATACCAACCGCATCGGCCAGTGGCAGGCGCTGCAGTGGCTGGGCAGCGAGAAATACCGTGGCCATCTGGCCGAACTGCGCGATTTCTACCGGATTCGCCGCGATGCCATGCAGGCGGTGCTGGAGGAGCATTTCAGCGATCTGGCCGACTGGCAGGTGCCCCAGGGCGGCCTGTTCTTCTGGCTGACCCTCAAGCAGCCGCTGGATACCCGCACGCTGCTGGCCCCGGCCCTGGCACAGAACGTGGCCTTTATGCCGGGCGAGCCGTTCTTTATCGACCCGGATCAGCATCCGGGGCATCTGCGGCTTAACTTCAGTCACGTCGCGCCGGAGCGCCTGAGTGAAGGCCTCAAGCGTCTGGCCGAGGTGATACGTCAGGCGCAGGCGAGCTAGTCAAAGGGTGTAGGTCAATTCAGGAGAGGGCTGTGATGTACAAGGTCTATGGCGACTACCGTTCGGGCAACTGCTACAAGATCAAGCTGATGCTGCATCTGCTCGGCCAGCCCTATGAGTGGGTGGCTATGGATATCCTCAAGGGCGAAACCCAGAGCGAGGCCTTCCTGGCCAAGAATCCCAACGGCAAGATCCCGGTGCTGGAGCTGGAAGACGGCACCTGCCTGTGGGAGTCCAACGCCATCCTCAATTTCCTCGCCGATGGCAGCGAGTTTCTGCCCAGCGAGCCGCGCCTGCGCACCCAGGTGCTGCAGTGGCAGTTTTTCGAGCAGTACAGCCACGAGCCCTATGTCGCGGTGGCGCGTTTTATCCAGCTGTATCAGGGCTTGCCCGAGGAACGGCGCGAGGAATATCAGGCGTGCCATATCCGCGGGCACAAGGCGCTCAAGGTGATGGAGAAGCAGCTGCAACGCACGTCCTATCTGGTCGGTGAGAATTTCTCGATTGCCGATATCGCCCTGTATGCCTACACCCATGTGGCGGACGAGGGCGGCTTCGACTTGAGTGGCTACCCGGCGATTCGCGGCTGGCTGGATCGGGTGGCCAGCCATCCGCGTTATATCGGCATGCTGGATTAACCCAGGCGGCTGGCGGGAAAGGCGCCGGCTAACTCGCCGGCCGGTTGTCAGCTTTCGGTAAAAAGCACTTATCATTCAACGATCTATCTACATGACTGGGTCGCCGAATGGCCTCTGCTGTGCAGCGCTACAAGCGCCTTCTGTCCGCTGCTTTGGCGCGCTATTTCCCTCATACCACCGCCTATCTGCGTGCCGAGCGCGAGGCGCAGAAGCCGCAGGTGAAGCCGGCAACGCGGGCCAAAAAGCCGGCCGTGCGGGCAAAGAAACCGCTGGCTACTGCCGGCCAAACCAGGTCAGACGCCGCCCAAGCGGCCAAGCCCCGTGGCAAAACCACCAGGGCGAACCCGGGAATCTATGGGCCGGCCATGCTGGCGGTCGATGCTGGGCAGATCCAGGCCATGCGCGCCCAGGTGGCCGAGGCGGTAACGGCCGGCGTGCTCTGTGCGCCCTCGCACGAACAGTGGGCGATGATCCTTGGCGAGCAGCCCTTGACCCGCATCTTTGCCGGGGCCGGCTCGGGCAAGTCCACCACCCTGGTGCTGCGGGTGGCCTTTATGCTGTGCCACCTGGGTATCCGCCCCGAGCAGTTGACGGTGATTTCCTTTACCAACGCCTCCTGCGCCGAACTGCGCGAGCAGCTGCTCAAGGTGCTGGGTTTTTTCCGATATCCCTTCGACGCCGCCCAGGCGCGCCAGTGCGTGCGCACCTTCCATTCGGCCATGGGCGGCATGGCCAGGGAGCTGTTGGGCAATCCACGCTGGTTTGAGCAGCTTGACGAAAAAGACACTGCCAGCGGCGAGCTGGATAACCCGCTAAGCGGCACGCGCCTGCGCCCGGCCCAGCAGCGCCTGCTCAAGCAGGCCTATCAGCAGTGCTATGCCGAGCAGCCGCTGTTCCGTGAGCGGGTCCACAGCCTGCTGGGGTTGCCGCTGCCGGCCAGCGCCGGCAAGCGCGTGGCCAAGGCGCCCGAGGACGGCTTCAAGCTCAAGGGCGAATTTAGCGCCGTACCGCTCTATGAAGCCTTCTATGCCCAGGCCGGTTTTATCGAAAGCATCGGCATCGTGATCGGGCAGATTCAGTTGCAGCAGCTGAGTTGCGGCGCCCGGGAGCGTGACTTTATCGAGGCCCTGATGCTGTTCTGGCAAAGCGTCGAGCGCTGCCTGCAAGAGCAGGGGCTGTTGACCTTTAACGCCGCGTTCCAGCAGCTTGGCCAGCGTTTGCGCGCTGACGGGCAGGGCGCCCCGGCGGATGTGCTGGCGCCGTTCAGCCATCTGCTGATCGACGAGTTCCAGGATATTTCGCCGCAGATAGTCCAGTGGCTACAGGCCGTGCAGCGCGCCCGGGCCGCCCAGGGCGTGGCGGTCAGCCTGATGGCGATTGGCGACGACTGGCAATCCATCTACGGCTGGCGCGGCAGCTCGCCTGAGCTGTTTATCGATTTCGACCGGCACTTCCCGAGTAAAGGGCGGGGCAAGCGCAGCGCCGTGCTGTGTCTGGCCAACAACTACCGCTCGATCGAGCCGATTATCCGCGATGCCGAGGCGGTGCTTGGTGGCGTGCTGCATAAGCAGGCGAAAACCAGCCAGGCGATCAAGGCCACGCAGCAGGGCGACCACGGCGTGCGGCTGATTCAGCGTTTCGACAGCAAAGCCCGTTTGCCGGAGCTGCTCGCGCAAATCCACACGCAATGCGCCCATGCCGCCGCGCACAATAGCCGGGAGCGCAACGCGGTGCTGCTGCTCAGCCGGCGCAACGAGCCCCTGCAGGCCATCACCGCGCAACTGGGCAAGCAACTGCCGGTCAAGGCCCTGACCATTCACCGCGCCAAGGGCCTGCAGGCCGAGGTGGCGATTATCCTCGACGACTGCCTGCCACTCGAGGCGCACCCGCTGCGCAATGCGCTGTACGCCTATTCGGGCTTTTTCAGTAACAGCTACGACCAGGCCATGCAGGACGAAAGCCTGCGCCTGGCCTATGTGGCGATCACCCGTGGCGTGAGCCGGGTGTTCTGG
>DASUOY010000516.1:0-4465 GCA_036276395.1 Pseudomonas sp. | reverse complement strand
GCGTGCGGCAAAAGCCGCTTGAGCGCCCGCGCACTCCATTGAATAATGCCAGGGCCATGCGCCGCTGTAGCTCAGTTGGTAGAGCACGTCATTCGTAATGATGGGGTCGGGGGTTCGATTCCTCTCAGCGGCACCAACTTTTCCCGTCGGTCGAGGTCGCCATGCCTGGATTCAGAGTTGCGCTAAGCCTGTGCATGCTGTTGCTGGCAACTTCGCTTCAGGCCGAGCCCGAAACCCCGCCGAGTATCCGGGTCATTCCCAAGAGCTATATCAGCCCTGGTGCCAGTGGCAGCATCGGCACCTCCCAGCAGTTTGAAAGTTACGACCTGTATGGCGGGCAGCGACTGCCGAGCGATGGCCTGCGGCAGCAGCAAAACTACCAGGGCAGCCAGTCGGTGGAGAGCCGCGGGACTATCCGGCAAAGCATCGAATATCCGGGAGGCCTCAGCGTGGAGCAATATCCGGGGCAAAGCACTGAGTCCTACGAGCGCAGCCGTTAGGCCGCCACGGCGAACCCCCAGCGCAGTGCCAGAAATGCCAGCAGGCCCAGGGGGCCGAACATCAGGGTCAGTACATAGCAGGGCAGTAAGGCCCAGTGGCTGATACCGGCGATGGCTCCTTCACTGCGGATATACAGGCCCACCATCAGATCGAACGCCAGGATATGCACCCAGGCGGCCAGCGCGGCGGCGGGTTGGCGCAGCAGTGAGAGCACTCCGGCGAGGCTGAAGAAGCCGGGTCTGCCGCTGCCGGGTTCAGGGCGCTGGCGCATGGCGGCAAACAGTAGCCAGCTATAGATGATGGCCAGCAGGACCACGCCAAGGCCCAGTACCAGTTCGTCGGTGTAGGACCAGAACGGCAGGCAGGTCAGCATCAGCCAAGCACCGAGTGCGATCAGCGTAGTCAGTTTGAACAAGGGCTTCAGCGGGGCCATGGGCTGCTCTCGACATATCAGGGGCAGCCCAGAATAGCGAACCCAGGCGGGGCTTAAACAGCAAGTCAAACGCTGAATAGGGCGCTATCAGCCGTCATTGCTGCTTGCCCCATAGCTGTTCCAGGCGCTGGTCGCGGCCGCAGCCGTTGCGGTAGTAGGCGTAGCGCAACGGATTACGCTGGTAGTAATCCTGGTGATAGTCCTCGGCCGGGTAGAAGCGGCTGGCGGGCAGTATTTCCGTGACCACGGGGGCGGGTAGTTTGCCGGAGGCTTGCAGGGCGGCCTTGGAGGCTTCGGCCAGGGCCTGTTCGGCAGCGTCGGCATAGAAGATCGCACTGCGGTATTGCGCACCGCGGTCACAGAACTGGGCATTGGCGGTGATCGGGTCGATGGTCGGCCAGAAGGCTTCCAGCAGCTTGGCGTAGCTGGTTCGCTTCGGGTCGAAGCGCACCAGTACCGCCTCGATATGGCCACTGTTGCCAGCCGAGACCTGCTCGTAGCTGGGGTTTTCCAGGTGGCCACCGATATAGCCCGAGGTGGTTTCGAGCACCCCGGGCAGCTTGTCGAAATCGGCCTCGGTGCACCAGAAGCAGCCGCCGGCAAAGATCGCGGTGGCAGTCGTGCTAGCGGCACTGTTTGGCGCGCTCTGCGCCTCCTGCGCTTGAGGGGCCTGGGCCGCTGTCGGCTCGCAACCAGCCAGCAGGCCGGCCAAGGCCAGGTAGGGCTTGCGCCAGGAGAAAGGGATGGCATTCATGCTGCTCAGCTCCGCAGTTCAGGCAGGGCTTGGCCCTGTGGAATAAAGCGCAAGGCCACGCCGTTATTGCACCAGCGTTCGCCCCGGGGTTTTGGGCCGTCGTCGAAGACATGGCCCTGATGGCCGCCGCAGCGTGCGCAGTGGTATTCGGTGCGCGGGAGAAACAGCTTGAAGTCGCGCTTCTGGCCAATATGCCCGGCAATCGGCTGGGTAAAGCTTGGCCAGCCCGTACCGCTGTCGTATTTATGCTGGCTTTCGAACAGCGGCAGGTAGCAGGCGGCGCAGATATAGGTGCCGGCGCGCTTCTCCAGATTCAGTGGGCTGCTGCCGGGGCGTTCGGTTTCTTCCTCGAACAGCACGGCATAGGCTTGCGGTGTGACTAGTTCGCGCCAGGCGCTGTGGGGCTTGTCCAGCGCCAGTAGCGCGGCGGCGCCATGGGAGTCGGCCAGGCTCCGTGGCAGATGGCCGAGCAAGGGCAGGGCCGGCAGTAGGGCCAGGCCTTTGAGCAAGGTGCGTCTGTTCATGGCAGTGCTCTGTGTGGGGTGTGGGCTATAGACATGGCAGCCGCGCACTTGTTACAGCACTGCCGGTAGGCGCGCCAGACGCCGCCCTGCACAGCAGCGCAGGGCATGGCGAGGTCTGCTTAGATGGCTTTGCGCAGCTGGTGCCACTTCTGTTGCCAGAGCAGCAGCCAGTAGGGCGTCGCCACTCCGGTGCCGGCCATCTGCAGCATCGGGTGCTGCCTGATCACCCCTTCCAGCACGGCTTCCTGATTGGCCGCCACGTCGACGAAAAACACATGCTTGCCGCCGTGCAGGCTAGGTTCGAAGCGCTGGAAATAGCTGTTGGGCCGCTGGATACCGAGGAAGCCGCCTTCCCAGATGCTGAAGCCGAGCAATACCGCGGCGAGAAAGACAAAGGGCATCCAGCCCGCCGCGCTGTAAGCCCAGCCGCTGATATGGGCGAAGGCGAGTACCAGGGTGGCCAGGCCCGCGCCGATCAGCAGGCCTTTGCTGCCGGAGTTGACCAGGTCTTTCTTCAGAAGGGGAGACACCTCATGGAGGTGGTGCTGTTCGAGCGCGGCATCGTTCTCACTCAGTACATGAATCTGTTCCGTGCTGATGCCGCTGGCTTCCAGTTCGCTTTCCAGGCGTTCCAGATCGTCCAGATTGTCGCTGATGTAGTAGTGCCTGTTCATCGCTGCACCTCTTCGCGAGCTATTGCCGATCCCCCGGGTCTGGCTGTGCTGTTGCGGGTTATTGTGCTTATGCAGTGAGTGTAGCCCCTGTGCGCCAGGGTGCAGCAGGCGGCGGCTAGCTAACGGGCAGCTGATCGAGGCGGCACGGCGCGTCATCCATGATGATGCAATTGCGCCCTGCGCTCTTGGCCTGGTACAGGCGCTGGTCGGCCCGTTTCAGCATGGCCTCCCAGTGCTCGCCGTGGCGCAGTATGGCGCCGCCCACCGACATGGTCACGGCGCCCCCCGGGCCCTGCAGGTGTTCGGCTATCTGCTGCTGCAGATGCTGGGCGGCGGCCAGCAGACCGGCCTTGTCGGTGTTGGGCAGGAGCAGGAGGAATTCCTCGCCGCCGAAGCGGAACAGACGATCCTCCTTGCGCGAGGAGCGCTTGATCAGCCCGACGAAGTCCACCAGCACCTGGTCGCCGGCCTGGTGGCCATAGCTGTCGTTGATCTGCTTGAAGTGGTCCAGGTCCATCACCAGCACGCCATAGCTGTTGCCATGGCGGCGCTGGATGGCGCTGGCTATGCGCAGTTCCTCGTTCATCGCCCGGCGGTTGCGCGCGCCGGTCAGCGGGTCCTGGATGGCCAGTTGCTGCAGCTGTTCGCGCTGGTTGCGCGTGCGGTAGGCGAAGATAAAGGTCAGGGTGCTGGCCATCATGCTGGTAACCAGAAAGGACAGCATCTGGTAGTCGCTCTCGAAGACAGTGGCGGACACCAGCTTGGCGTAGCCGACCAGTGTGCTCAGCACCAGGGTGGTTGCCAGCAGGGCCTTGCCCGGGGACACCATAAAGAAGTTGAAGAGGATCAGCGGGTAGATCCAGAACAGGCCGTTGACCCCAAGGTTGATGGCGATCAGGGTGGATCCGACCGAGAACACCGCGGCCAGGTAGATGCCGGGTTTGACGGTATCGCCGGTGCGCCAGGAATAGAGCACGGCGAACACGGTGGACAGCACTATAACGGTGTCGGCCAGGCCCACCAGGTAGTTGCCCGTGGCCAGCCGGTAAACGGCATAAGGGGAAATGCCTATGACGCCGAACAGCCCCATCAGGGTGATGATGGACAGCTGAAAGTCGTTACGCAGGCGCCTGAGCAACCGCGATATACGCATATCTTTGGCCATTGTTGTGGTTGTTATGGGGTAAGCATGCAGAGCTTTACCTGGGTCTGGCAACAGTAAAATCAAGCAATGTGCCAGTATCTGCGGCTATCTGCCGAACGGTGCGGTGATCGGGCCGGCTTTATGCGCTTACAGGGCCGATCTGGCAAAGGCCAGCAGGCTTTTGCTGCGCTGGTAGCGCGCCAGGCGTTCGGCCAGCTGCGCCGGCAGCTTATGGCAGGGGCTAAAGCCCAGGCGCAGGTAGAAGTCGCTGAGCTGGGGATGACAGAACAGCCAGGTGGTGAGAGCGTCCTGTGCCAGCGCTTGTTCGATCAGCAGCCGCGCCACGCCTTGCTGGCGCAGGGGCGGGGCAACGAACAGGCCGGTCAGCCATTGCCCCTCTGCCTGCGGGCGCAAGCACAGCGCGGCGACTATCTC
>DASUOY010000515.1:0-6530 GCA_036276395.1 Pseudomonas sp. | reverse complement strand
CAGGGAGGGACGCCGGCAGGCGTAGCTGGGGTCGAGCAGAAAGTACTCCAGATTCACCGCGACGAACTCGCGCGGGTTGCTCAGCTCGTAGCTGTCCGGGCTGCGCGCCGCCTGGGCATTGCGCGTTTCACGCTGGCCACGACGGCCAACCCGCTGCGGCCAGCCGGCCAGATCGAGCAGCAGCGGGTCATCGCTGAGGCTAAAGCGGCGCGCGGTCTGGCCACGGCAGGCGTCCGCCAGGCCGACCGGGCCGCGGCTAGCGAGTTGCCGGCGGCAGGCGCTGAGCTGCACCTTGGTCGCGGGCGACCAGAGCCGCGCGCGGTCATACAGATGGGTCAGTTCATGCAGCAGGGTGGCCAGCAGTTCGCGGCGCACGGTGCCATGTACCCGCCCGGACGGCTGCAAAGCGGCCGAGCCGTCACTGAGGGCCGGCAGCAGACGAGCATTGAGTTCGATACCACTGAAGCGCCCGGCGCGGCCATAGACCTCGGCCGGCAGCTGTCGCCAACGCACCCGCACGCGACGCTCAAGACGTTGCTTGAACAGCCCGGGCAGCGCCTCCAGGGCCTCCTGCAGCAAGGCCTGGCTGGCCTGGCGTTCGGCCTGACTCAGCTCCGCGCCATCGAGTACCAGGCGTAGTTCGGCCTGGCCGCTGCCACTGAACAACAGCAGGAGCAGCAGCCAGGTACGCGGCCAACTCACAGAGCCAGAATGGCTTCGGCCAGGAGCAGATCGGAAGCGCCCTGGGCTTCAGGTACGCGGCTGCGGATGGCGCCGAGCGCGGCTTCCAGTTGCACGCCACGGATGGCGCCCTGGCTGGCGACAAAGCTGGCGGCATCGTCACGGGCGGCGAGCACCAGCTTCGAATCGCGGATCGAGGTGGTGGTGTCCGAGGTGAAATCGAAGCTACGGGCTACCGCGTTGATGATCACATTGCTGCTGGCGATCAGGGTTTGCGCCTGCACGCTGCCGGCACACAGAGCGGTGGCCAGCAGGGCGCTGAGTAGGTAACGGGACATGGCTCTCTCCACAGGGGCAAAGCGATTAGAGGTACAGGATTGGACGACGATAACCCAGCGCGGTTCCGGGCAAGCGGCAAAACCGGCTGCCTGCATATCCCGCCGCGCTAGGGCTTAGAGTGCCAGAATCGCGGCGGCCAGTTGCAAGTCATCGGCGCGCAGCTGCGGAGCCTGCTGGCGGATATGCTGCAGCGCGGCCTGCAGCTGCGCGCCACGAATCTGCCCGGCGCTGGCGACAAAGCTGGCGGCATCATCGCGGGCAGCCAGAACGATCTTGTCGTCGCTAAAGGACGAGGAAATATCCGAGGTTGCTTCGCTGGCGGACATCACGCCGCCCACCAGGGCATCGGTGGTGGCGACAAAACTGGTGGCCGAGGCCGAGCCGGCCGCAACCAGGCAGATAGCCAGACTGAAAATACGCACAGGGGTCATGGTTAAGCTCCTTAAACGCCCACCTGATGGGCTGTGTCAGTGTAGACCCTGGCCTAGCCGCTTGGTTGCGCATTAGCGCCAGAACGGCTTGTCCAGCTCCGCCTGGCGCTGCGCCGCGCTGATCCCGGCATCCGCCAGCTGGCGGGCATCCAAACGGGCCAGGTGTTGCCGCGTACGCCAGTTGCGCTGCCAGTACAACAGGCGGGCGTAGCACCTTAGCCAGCGCGACGGCTGGGCCTGGTCTTGCCGGGGACGATCGTGTTCGAGGGTGCGTTCCATGGCGCTGTCCTTGTCAAAAACCTGGAAGGGCAGCCTATGGTGCGCCGGGCTCCGCTGCGGGTGCAGACACAGCGCGGCACAATTGTTAGGGCGCAGTTAAGGCCCTGGCGAAACTGTACTGCTTAACAGCCCGGGAGACTGTGGCGCAGAGGGGAAGGAGCAATGGGTAGGGTGTGCCGTGCGCACCAGCACAAGCTGCGGAATCTTGGTGCGCACGGCGCACCCTACAGAACCAGACTACCTCACACTCCAGCGCCTACGCCGGGACGCAACAGAGTGTTGGTACACGGATAAAAAGAAAGCCCCATCACGCCAGGGCGATGGAGCTTCCAAAAGTCCCAAAATATGGGAGGAGCATGAAATCGGGGTCTACTGGCAAATTAGCGCCAGAACGGCTTGCTCAATTCGGCGTGGCGCTGCGCTTCGCTGATACCGGCATCGGCCAGCAGGCGGGCGTCCAGGCGGGCAAGCTGGCGGCGGCTAACCAGGCGACGCTGCCATTGCAGAACGGTGGCCAACAGGCGCAGCGGCAGGGCGCTCAGATTGTTGGCTTGGCTATGATCGAAAAACAGCTCGGAACTGAGGGTACGTTCCATGGTGGTCATCCTTCCGCTTGTGGCGGTTCTGGGTGGTTGCTCTAACTTGGTGCCTATATTCCGCTTCCGGCGCAGCAATCAGTAGCCACAGCTGGAGTAAATTGCAGGGCTAATAGATAGTTTGCTTTGTAACTGTTTTACCAGTTTTCACGAGAACTGTACCGACCATAAGTTGATTTACCCACACTATCGCAAATTGCAGTGATTAACCCTGCACATTCTGTAAACAGCAGTGGTTATCAATAGGTACAGTTGCAAATTGCTTGGCTGTTAGCGCTGACCTGTAATTCAACTTTTTCGCCAGAATCACTCCATAGCCATTTCAGCTGTACCCCTAACAGGGGCCATGCATAAAACGGCAGACAGAAAAATGATCGGGAGTCATTTTTAACGTCGCGCAGCGACGGCCCGAAGGGTGGCGACCATGGATGGCGAGCCATAAAAAATGATCCGGAATCATTTTTAACGTCGCACAGCGACGGCCCTAAGGGTGGCTGCCAGGGATGGCAAGCCATAAAAAAGCCCGGCGCTTGGCCGGGCTTCTGGTCCTGCGGGGCTGTCGTTAATCGACTGCCTTGACCATATCTTCGATGACTTTCTTGGCGTCGCCGAAGACCATCATGGTCTTGTCCAGGTAGAACAGTTCGTTGTCCAGGCCGGCGTAGCCGCTGGCCATCGAGCGCTTGTTGACGATCACGGTCTTGGCTTTGTAGGCCTCGAGAATCGGCATGCCGGCGATCGGCGACTTCGGATCGTTCTTCGCGGCCGGGTTGACCACGTCGTTGGCGCCAAGCACCAGCACCACGTCGGCCTGGCCGAACTCGGAGTTGATGTCGTCCATCTCGAACACCTGCTCGTAAGGCACTTCGGCCTCGGCCAGCAGTACGTTCATATGGCCAGGCATACGACCGGCAACCGGGTGGATCGCGTACTTCACGGTGACGCCACGGTGGGTCAGCTTCTCCGCCAGTTCCATCAGCGCGTGCTGAGCACGGGCTACCGCCAGGCCGTAGCCCGGAACGATGATCACGGTGTCGGCGTTGGTCAGCAGGAAGGCCGCGTCGTCGCTCGAGCCGGACTTAACCGGGCGAGCTTCCTGAGCACCGGCCGGGCCAGCCGCTTCGGCCGCGCCACCGAAACCACCGAGGATCACGTTGAAGAACGAACGGTTCATCGCCTTGCACATGATGTACGAGAGAATCGCGCCGCTCGACCCCACCAGCGAACCGGCGATGATCAGCATCGAGTTGTTCAGCGAGAAGCCGATACCGGCCGCCGCCCAGCCCGAGTAGCTGTTGAGCATCGACACCACTACCGGCATGTCCGCGCCACCAATCGGGATGATGATCAGCACGCCGATCACGAAGGCCAGGGCCAGCAGGATGGCGAAAGCCGTCAGGTTACCGGTGAAGGTGAAGTACAGACCCAGGCCGAGAATCGCCAGGCCGATGGCCAGGTTGACCCAGTGCTGGCCCTTGAACTGTACCGGTGCGCCCTGGAACAGGCGGAACTTGTACTTGCCCGAGAGCTTGCCGAAGGCGATTACCGAACCGGAGAAGGTGATGGCACCGATGGCCGCACCGAGGAACAGCTCCAGGCGGTTACCGGCCGGGATCGCATCACCCAGGGCAGCAACGATACCCAGGGACTGCGGCTCGACGACGGCGGCAATGGCGATAAACACCGCGGCCAGGCCGATCATGCTGTGCATGAAGGCGACCAGTTCCGGCATCTTGGTCATTTCCACGCGCTTGGCCATGATCGAGCCAGCGGTACCACCGACCAGCAGGCCGACAATCACGTAGCCGATACCGGCGGTGGCGATTTCAGCGCCGAGCTTGTAGATCAGGCCAAGGGTAGTGAGCACGGCGATGCCCATACCGATCATGCCGAACAGGTTGCCGCGACGCGAGGTAGTCGGGTGCGACAGGCCTTTGAGCGCCTGGATAAAGCAGATCGAGGCGACCAGGTAGAGAACAGTGATCAGATTCATGCTCATGGTCAGTGCTTCTCCACAGGCGCTTTAGGCGCTTTCTTCTTAAACATTTCCAGCATGCGCCGGGTTACCAGGAAACCACCGAACACGTTGACCGCAGCCAGGGCCACGGCCAGGGTGCCCATGGTCTTGCCCAGCGGGGTCACGGTCAGCGCCGCGGCCAGCATGGCGCCAACGATAACGATCGCGGAAATCGCGTTGGTTACCGCCATCAACGGGGTGTGCAGGGCCGGAGTCACGTTCCATACCACGTGGTAGCCAACATAGATGGCCAGCACGAAGATGATCAGGTTGTAGATGCCGTCGGAAATCATATCCATGAACGTTGCTCCCCTTAGCCGTTAGTGCGCACGACGTTGCCATCGCGGCACATCAGGCACGCGCTAACGATGTCGTCTTCGAGGTTGAGGTGGAACTGGCCATCCTTGTCGATAACCAGCTTGAGGAAGTCCAGCAGGTTGCGCGCATACAGGGCCGAAGCATCCGCCGGCACCATGGCCGCCAGGTTGCTGTAACCAACGATGCTCACGCCATGCTTGACCACCACCTGTTCGGCTTCAGTCAGCGGGCAGTTGCCGCCTTGCGCAGCGGCCAGGTCGATGACCACCGAACCGGGCTTCATTTCGGCGACGGTCGCCTCATGCAGCAGGGTCGGCGCCTTGCGCCCCGGGATCAGCGCGGTGGTGATGACGATATCGGCCTGCTTGGCGCGCTCGTGCACCGCCTTGGCCTGACGCTCCATCCACGAGGCCGGCATCGGACGGGCATAGCCGCCCACGCCCTGGGCACATTCGCGCTCTTCATCGGTCTCGAACGGCACGTCGACGAACTTGGCGCCGAGGGATTCGATCTGCTCCTTCACCGCCGGACGCACGTCCGAGGCCTCGATCACCGCACCCAGGCGCTTGGCCGTGGCGATGGCCTGCAGGCCGGCGACGCCAGCACCGAGGATGAGGATGCGCGCGGCCTTAACGGTACCGGCGGCGGTCATCAGCATCGGCATAAAGCGCGGGTAGTGGTGCGCGGCCAGCAGCACGGCCTTGTAGCCGGCGATGTTGGCTTGCGACGACAGCACGTCCAGGCTCTGCGCGCGGGAGGTACGCGGGGCGGCCTCCAGGGCGAAGGCGGTGACGCCGCGAGCGTTCATCCGCGCGATGGTGGCGTTGCAGAACGGGTTGAGCATGCCCACCAGCACGGCACCGGCCTTCATATGGCTCAGCTCGGCTTCGGTCGGCGCTACCACTTTCAGCACCAGATCGGCACCAAAGGCAGCAGACTCATTACCTATGGCCGCCCCCACGGCTGCATAGGCGCTATCCGGAATGCTCGCGCTAACGCCGGCACCGGTCTGTACAGTCACCTGATGGCCTTGGCCAATCAGTTTCTTGATGGTTTCGGGAGTTGCGGCAACGCGCGTCTCACCAGCATGGGTTTCGAGAGGAACACCGATGTGCACTTCAATTCTCCTGCGTGATCTTTATGGTGAACCGGCGCACTGCGGATGGCACGCGGGCATAGGGAGGATCAGCACAAACCCGCTCAGGCTGCAGTTGCACTATGGCGGGGCGCGGCATTTTGCAGGCGAAGGCCATAGCCTTCAAGGCGTTATGAAGTAAAACTTGGCGATAACTACAAGTCATCGGCTGACCATGTGGCCCGCTAAATCGCCGCAGGCCTTGCCGCAGCTGGGTTTCAGAGCATTTAGCAGAGGCTTGTGACAGCCTGGGTATTCCCGCCATCGATACGGCGTTATCAGATCAACGGCCACCTCAGGAAAAAGCGGGCCAGCCCAATGAATCAGGGCCTTGCACCCCTTTAACTGTGCAATAAATAGAACATTAGCAAAGCATCTTTTTTACCGACACTGTAGCAGCCCACATTATTGACTACGGGGTCAGCTTACCGCAAAAGGCCCGTATCCCGCGACCTTGCCAGGTTGCCCGGGAGGCTGGCCACAGCAGCGTCAGGCGCTTGACTCGGCAAGGCGCCAAGGGCTTGGCTAGTTCAAACCGCTGGCCTCGGCATAGTCACTGGCTTCCTGCACCAACCAGTCACGCAGGGCCAGCAGCGCCGCCGACTCCAGCTTGCGTTCGGGAATGATCAGGTAATAGGCCTTGTCGCTCGGCTGGTTATAGCTGGAGGCAATCACCAGCCGGCCTTCATCCAGCTCGCGGCGGATCAGAAAGGGCGGGATCAGGGCGATACCCA
>DASUOY010000514.1:0-2258 GCA_036276395.1 Pseudomonas sp. | reverse complement strand
ATCAAGCTGGAGATCAAGGGAGCGCCGGCCATCGCCTTCGTCGACGGCGAGATGATCGCCAGCACCCGGGAAATGCTGTTCAGCGCCCTGCGCGATATCGTCTATACGCAGAGCGAGCTGGAAAGCAAAAGGGTGGATTTCAGCAGCTCCCAGGGCATCACCGACTACGTCTTTCACCTGCTGCGCAACGCCCGCACCCTGCGCGCCGGCGTGGAGCCGAAAATGGTGGTGTGCTGGGGCGGCCATTCGATCAGCACCGAGGAATACAAGTACACCAAGACCGTCGGCCACGAGCTGGGCCTACGCGGCCTGGATATCTGCACCGGCTGCGGCCCGGGCGTGATGAAGGGGCCGATGAAGGGCGCGACCATTTCCCACGCCAAGCAGCGCAACGTCAAGGGCCGCTACCTGGGCCTGACCGAGCCGGGAATCATCGCCGCCGAGGCGCCCAACCCGATCGTCAACGAGCTGGTGATACTGCCGGATATCGAGAAGCGCCTGGAGGCCTTCGTGCGCGTCGGCCACGGCATCATCATCTTCCCCGGCGGCGCCGGCACCGCCGAGGAGCTGCTGTATTTCCTCGGCATCCTGCTGCACCCGGACAACCAGCAGCTGCCCTTCCCGCTGATCCTCACCGGGCCGAAGAGCGCCACCCGCTATATCCAGCAGTTGCACGACTTTATCGGCGCCACCCTGGGCGAGCAGGCGCAACAGCGCTGCAAGATCATCATCAATGACCCGGCCCAGGTGGCGCGGGAAATGGCCCAGGGCATCAAGGAAGTCACCCAGTATCGCCGCGCCCACAACGACGCCTTCCATTTCAACTGGCTGCTGAAGATCGACGAGAGCTTCCAGCACCCCTTCGAACCCACCCACGCCAACATGGCCGGCCTCAAGCTGACCCGCCAGCAGCCGGTGCACGAACTGGCCGCCCAGTTGCGCCGGGCGTTCTCCGGAATTGTCGCGGGCAACGTCAAGGACCAGGGCATTCGCCTGATCGAACAGCACGGCCCGTACAAGATCACCGGCGACCAGGAAATCCTGCAGCCCCTGGGCCAGTTGCTGCAGGCCTTCGTCGACCAGCACCGGATGAAACTGCCGGGCAACAGCCCCTATGTGCCCTGCTATCAGGTGGTGAGCTAAGCGCAATCGGGCGCCGACGCGCGGGTCATAGCCCTGGCGCCCGCGCCATTGCTGGCCTGCGCCGCTGGGCAGGGGAATAATTCCCAGCACCGGCGGCTCTGTTATACTCGGGCCTTCCCGCCAGGCTTGCGCCCGGATGCTTACCCCCAGTGGTCAGCAGTACCGGACGGGATTGCGCCCCCCAAGCGTGATTCAAGCCAGGCAATACACCCCATAGGGCTGCGCCCTCACTAGACAGGATTACACATGTCCTTTGCCTCCCTCGGTCTCTCCGAGGCTTTAGTCCGTGCGGTCGAATCCGCCGGCTACACCCAACCCACTCCGGTGCAACAGCGGGCCATCCCCGCCGCGTTGCAAGGTCGCGACCTGATGGTGGCGGCCCAGACGGGTACAGGTAAGACGGGCGGTTTTGCCCTGCCGATCCTCGAGCGACTGTTCCCCAACGGTCACCCGGATCGCGAACATCGCCACGGCCCGAAACAGCCGCGCGTGCTGGTATTGACCCCCACCCGCGAACTGGCCGCCCAGGTGCATGACAGCTTCAAGCTGTATGCCCGCGATTTGAAATTCGTCAGCGCCTGCATCTTCGGCGGCGTTGGCATGAACCCGCAGGTCCAGGCCCTGGCCAAGGGCGTCGACGTACTGGTGGCCTGCCCCGGCCGCCTGCTCGACCTGGCCAACCAGCGCGCCATCGACCTCTCCCACGTGGAAATCCTCGTCCTCGACGAAGCCGACCGCATGCTCGACATGGGCTTTATCCATGACGTGAAAAAGGTCCTCGCCAAGCTGCCAGCGCAGCGGCAGAACCTGCTGTTCTCGGCGACCTTCTCCAAAGACATCACCGACCTCGCCGGCAAGTTGCTGCACAACCCGGAACGCATCGAAGTCACGCCACCGAACACCACGGTCGAGCGCATCGAACAGCGCGTATTCCGTCTGCCGGCCAACCACAAGCGTTCACTGCTGGCGCACCTGATCACCGCAGGCGCCTGGGAACAGGTGCTGGTGTTCACCCGCACCAAGCACGGCGCCAACCGCCTCGCCGAATACCTCGACAAGCACGGCCTGCCGGCCGCCGCGATCCACGGCAACAAGAGCCAGAACGCGCGCACCAA
>DASUOY010000513.1:0-5784 GCA_036276395.1 Pseudomonas sp. | reverse complement strand
ATGGTGGTGATCGCCCAGGATATGTCGACGGTGCGTTCGTTACGGGCCCAGTTGCAATCCCAGGCGGTCACCGATGCCCTTACCGGGCTGCTCAATCGGCACGGTTTTCACCAGGCGCTGGGCGCCGCCCTGGCACGCAGCGAGCGCAACGGACAGCGCCTGGCGGTGCTCTATCTCGATCTGGATGGCTTCAAGCGGATCAATGATTCCCTGGGGCTGGATGTTGGCGACTTGCTGCTGCGTCAGGTCGGTGAGCTGCTCAAGGCCAGCCTGCGCCCCTATGACTGCCTGGCGCGTAGCGGTGGCGATGAGTTCGCCGCGCTGCTCGACAACCTCGATCACCCCGAGGATGCGGCCAGGGTGGCGGAGAAGCTGATCGAGCTGATTTCCGTGCGCCATCGCCTGGATGGCATCGATGTCACCCTGAGCGCCAGTGTCGGCATTGCCTGCTTCCCGGAATGCGGGCAGACAGTCGAGGGCCTGATGCGCGCGGCGGATATGGCCATGTACGAGGCCAAGCGGGCCGGCCGCCAGCAGTACCGCTTCTTCTCCCCGGAAATGAACGGCCGCGCCCGTTCCCGCCTGATGCTGGAGGAAAGCCTGCGCAGCGCCATCGAGCATGACGATTTCGTGCTGGTCTATCAGCCCCAGGTCTACCTCGACAGCGGCCGCCTGCGCGGCTTCGAGGCCTTGTTGCGCTGGCATCATCCGGTCGCCGGCACGGTCGCGCCGGGGGTCTTTATCCCCCTGCTGGAGGAAACCCGGCTGATCAATCGCCTGGGCGGCTGGATCTTTCGTGCCGGCGCGGCGCAGTGCCAGCGCATGAGCGCGCAGTTCGGCACGGGGCCGGTGTTGAGCCTGAATGTCAGCCCGGTGCAGTTCAGCATGCCGCAACTGGTCGATGAGCTGCGTCAGGTGTTGAGCGAATACCGGCTCAACCCCGCGCAGCTGGAGATCGAGGTGACCGAAAGCGCCCTGATGCAGGACCTGCAGACGACCCAGGAGCAGTTGCGCCAGCTGCGCGCCCTGGGGGTGAAGATCGCCATCGATGATTTCGGCACCGGCTATTCGTCGCTGGCTTATTTGCGCCACTTCGAGCTGGACACCCTGAAGATCGACCGGTTGTTTATCGCCAATATGCTCGACTCGCCGCGCGATGCCGCGGTGGTCAGCACCATTATCGACCTGGGCCGCAACCTGGGCCTGGAGGTGATCGCCGAAGGGGTGGAAACCCAGGCCCAGCGCGATTGGCTGGTGCGCCATGGCTGCGCCATCATGCAGGGCTTTCTGGTGGCCCCTGGCCTGGCCGAGGCGCAACTGGAGCAGTTCCCGTTGTTTCTGGACTGGAACCAGCTGCCGCTGCTGGAGCAACCCAGCGGCGAGGAGTAGGGCGCGTGCTTTGGGCTTTGTAGGGTGCGCTGTGCGGACCAAGAGTCCGCAGCCTGTGCTGGCGCGCACGGCGCACCCTACGTCTGTCGTTTCAGGAAAACTCGCGTCTTAGCGCGTCCAGTTCCGCATCCTTGTCCAGCCACAGCTGGTTGACCCACTGCTGGAACTGCAGGCGATAGGCCTCGTCCTGGTCGTAGTTGCCGCCGATAAATTCCGCGGGGATTGGCAGCTGCTGGAAGCGCACCACCACCTTGTCGATGCGCCCGCACAGCAGCTCCCAGAACCCTGGGTTGCCCTGGGGGTAGTGGATGGTGACGTTGACCAGGCTGTGCAACTGCTCGCCCATGGCGTCGAGAACAAAGGCAATGCCGCCGGCCTTGGGCTTGAGCAGGTTGCGGAAGGGCGATTGCTGCTGGGCATGCTTGGCCGGGGTCAGGCGCGTGCCTTCGAGGAAGTTGAATACCGACACCGGGTTGCTCTTGTAGCGCTCGCAGGCTTTGCGCGTGGTGGCCAGGTCCTGGCCGCGTTTTTCCGGGTGCTTGGCCAGGTATTCCTTGCTGAAGCGCTTCATAAAGGGGAATTCCAGGGCCCACCAGCACAGGCCGATCACCGGCACCCAGATCAGCTCCTGCTTGAGAAAGAACTTGAGCAACGGCATGCGCCGGTTGAGCTGGTATTGCAGCACCAGGATATCGACCCAGCTCTGGTGGTTGCTGGTCACCAGATAGGAATGCTGCTTGTCGAAGCCTTCGAGACCCTGGATATCCCACTGGATGCGGCCCACCAGGTTCATCCAGCACTTGTTGCTGGAAATCCAGAACTCGGCAATGGCGTGCATAACGAAGCGCAGCCCGCGCTGGATCGGGGGAATCGGCAGCAGCAGTTTGAGCAGGGCCACGGCGAACAGCGGCCAGCAGCAGATCAGGGTATTGAGCGCCAGCAGCAGGCCGGCGAGGCAGCCACGAACAGGCGCGGGCAGAAAATGCAGCATGGGGGCGGATGCCTCCTGAGTGGGGGCTTCTTCGAGCCCGTGGGTGGTGGTGGCGAGCCACGGGGACTCGGCCGCTGCCAAGGTTAACGCTTGTGCTCTGACCTGCAAGATCCAGCTTTGACTGGCTGGTTTTGCCGGCCCGGCCGCGATGGCCGGGCGCGCCGTCAGGCGGGCAGGTTGGCCGCCTGAATCGCGGTCAGGGCGATGGTGTAGACGATATCGTCGACCAGGGCGCCACGGGACAGATCGTTCACCGGTTTGCGCAGGCCCTGTAGCATCGGCCCGACGCTGACGCAGTCGGCGCTGCGCTGTACCGCCTTGTAGGTGGTGTTGCCGGTGTTCAGGTCGGGGAAGATAAACACCGTGGCGCGGCCGGCCACCGGGCTGCCCGGGGCCTTTTGCCGACCGACGCTGTCGATGGCCGCGGCATCGTATTGCAGCGGGCCGTCGAGCAGTAGTGCAGGGTTGCTGGCCTTGGCCAGGCGCGTGGCCTCGCGGACTTTTTCCACCTCCTGGCCCGTGCCGGAGTCACCAGTGGAGTAACTGAGCATGGCCACCCGCGGCTCTATGCCGAAGGCGCTGGCCGAGGCGGCGCTCTGCAGGGCGATTTCCGCCAGCTCGGCGGCTGTCGGGTCGGGGTTGACCGCGCAATCGCCGTACACCACCACCTGATCCGGCAGCAGCATAAAGAAGATCGACGACACCAGCTGGTAGCCCGGCGCGGTCTTGATCAGCTGCAGGGCCGGGCGGATGGTGTTGGCGGTGGTGTGGATGGCGCCCGAAACCAGGCCATCGACCTCGTCCAGGGCCAGCATCATGGTGCCCAGCACCACGCTGTCCTCCAGTTGCGCGGCCGCCATGGGCGCGTTCAGCCCCTTGCCCTTGCGCAGCTCGACCATGGGCTCGACATAGCGCGCGCGGATCAGATCCGGGTCGAGAATTTCCAGGCCCTCGGGCAGCTCGATGCCCTGGGCGCGCGCCACCGCCTGCACCTCTTCCGGCTTGGCCAGCAGCACGCAGCGGGCGATGCCGCGCGCCTGGCAGATGGCCGCGGCCTGCACGGTGCGCGGCTCGCTGCCTTCGGGCAGGACGATGCGCTTGTTGGCCGCCTTGGCCCGTTGCACCAGCTGGTAGCGGAACGCCGGTGGCGACATATTCAGCTCCCGCGGCGCGGCGCAGCGGGCGAGCAGCCACTCGTGATCGATATGGCTGGCGACGAAGTCGGCGACCTTTTCCGCGCGCTCCTTGTCGTCCACCGGGATTTCCTTGTTCAGCCGGTTGAGGTTGGTCGCGGTGTCGTAGGAGCCGGTGCTCACCGTCATCACCGGCAGGCCGCCCTGCAGGGCGCCACGGCACAGCTCCATGATCCGTGGGTCGGGGGCGAAATCGCTGCACAGCAGCAGGCCGGCCAGGGGCATGCCGTTCATTGCCGCCAGGCTCGCGGCGAGGATGATGTCGTCGCGATCCCCCGGCGTCACCACCAGGGTGCCGGGCTTGAGCAGCTGCACGGTGTTGGCCACGGCGCGGGCGCACAGCACTATCTTGAGCATGCGCCGCTGCTCAAAGTCGCCGGCGTTGAGCACCCGGGCGCCGAGCAGGTCGGCGATATCGCGGGTGCGTGGGGCGTTCAGGTCGTCCTGCCAGGGAATGCAGCCGAGCAGGCGGAAACTCTCGCTCTTGAGCAGCGGCGAGAGTTCCTGCAGGCGCGCGGTAAAGGCCGCCAGGCCGTCTTCGCTGCGCACCTTGTTAAGGATCAGCCCCAGCACTTTCGGATCCTGCGGCCCGCCGAATAGCTGGGCCTGGATCTCCACCCGGTCGCTCAGCTCGCTGAGGCTTTCCTGTTCCGGAGCCGAAACCAGGATCACCTCGGCGTCCAGGCTCTTGGCCAGGTGGAAGTTGACCCGGGCGGCGTAGCTGGCCTGGCGGGTCGGCACCATGCCTTCGACTATCACCACATCCTTACCGGCGGCGGCCTGCTGATACAGGCTGATGATCTCTTCCAGCAGCTCGTCCAGCTGGCCGTCGCCGAGCATGCGCTCGACATGGGCCAGGGCCAGCGGCTTGGGCGAGTGCAGGCCATGGGTGCGGGCGATCAGCTCGCTGGAACGCTCCGGGCCCAGGTCGCCCTGGTGCGGCTGGGCGATGGGCTTGAAGAAACCGACCTTGAGCCCGGCGCGCTCCAGGGCCCCGACCAGCCCCAGGCTGATCGAGGTAAGGCCGACGCCGAAGCCGGTGGGGGCGATAAAAAAGGTATGCATGGCAGCTCCGTGATGCGCTTAGTCGTGCAGCAGCGCGAGGGTATCCAGGGCAATCTGGCGTTCTTCGTTGGTGGGCACCACCAGTACCAGCGGGTGGCCCTGGGCCTGGATCGGCCCGGCCAGGCCCGCAACGGTGCTGGCATTGGCCTGCTCGTCGAGGGCGAGATTGAACAGCTTGAGGTGGGCCACCGTCTTGCTGCGGATCAACGCCGAGTTCTCGCCGATGCCGCCGGTAAAGATCAGCCCGTCCAGTTGCTTCAGGGCGCAGCTCATGGCCGCCAGGGACTTGGCGAGGCGGTAGCAGAACACCTCGATGGCCAGGATCGCGCCGACATGGCCCTGGGCGCGGGCCTGCTCCAGGCTGCGCATATCGTTGGACAGCCCGGACAGACCGAGCAGGCCGCTTTCCTTGTTGAGCAGGGTTTCGATCCGTTCCAGGCTCCAGCCCAGGGCGCGGCCCAGGTGGCTGTGCAGGTTGGGGTCGACATCGCCGCTGCGGGTGCCCATCACCAGGCCTTCCAGCGGGGTCAGGCCCATGCTGGTGTCGCGGCTCTGGCCATTTTCGATGGCGCAGGTGGAGCAGCCGTTGCCCAGGTGCGCCACCAGCCAGCTGCTGGCATTGGCCGGCAGCCCGGCCAGTTCGGCGGCGCGCTGGCTGACAAAACGGTGGCTGGTGCCGTGGAAGCCATAACGGCGCACGCCATGCTCGCGGTACAGAGGCTCCGGCAGGGCATAGCGATAGGCGTGTTCGGGCAGGCTCTGGTGGAAGGCGGTGTCGAATACCGCGACCTGCGGCAGCCCCGGAAACAGCTTGAACGCCGCCTCTATGCCGAGCAGGTTGGCCGGATTATGCAGCGGCGCCAATGGCGTGGTGACGCGGATCGCCGCAAGGCTCGGGGCGTCGAGGCGGCAGGCGGCGGTGAAGTGCTCGCCGCCGTGCACCACACGGTGGCCGATGCCATGCAGTTGGCCGCCAGCGGCCTGCTGCACCAGCGGCAGCAACTGGGCCAGGGCGGCTCGATGGTCGGCATCGGGCAGGCTCAGGCTGGCCTTGTGCTCGCTCTGTTGCCAGCGCAGTGCGGCATCCGGGCTGCCCAGGCGCTCGGCCAGGCCGCTAAGGGGAAAGTGCGCCAGGTCCTCGTTGAC
>DASUOY010000512.1:0-6579 GCA_036276395.1 Pseudomonas sp. | reverse complement strand
AGTACCGGATCAAGGCCGGCCTGCCGCTCTAGAGAACCCGGGATTGAGGCAATAAAAAACGGCAGCCCTAGGGCTGCCGTTTTTTATTGCCTCAATCCCGGGTTCTCTAGAGCGGCAGGCCGGCCTTGATCCGGTACTGGTTACGCACCGGGTTGGCGTATTGCAGGATCAGGTAGGGTTGCTGCTCGGCCGGGCAATTGGCCAGGCGCTGTTGCCATTCGCTGTGCGCCGCAGCCAGTTCGGCGGCGGGGAACAGTTCGCTGGCGGTGGGCACCGCCAACTCAGGATCGCGCTCGCTCCACATGGCATAGGCCAGGTAGTGCACGGGGAACAGGCGGTAGCCGCCGAGAATCTGCCGGTCCATCTCGGCGGCCAACTGTTTGCTGTCTTCCAAGCCTTGGCTGACCGGCGCGCTGAAGTGGATGTGCACGCGGCCCTTATAGCCGGTAATGCCCAGGGCGATGCTCTGGTCATCCTCGCCGGGTGCCTTGGTGTAACTGCCGCTGCTGGCGCGGATAAACAGCTCGCGGGCCTTGGCCTGGTCGCAGGGGTCGTACTCGTAGCTGATCGACACCGGGGTCAGGCGCAGCGCGCCGACCACGTCGGCAAAGGCCTCGTCCTTGCGGCTCATATGAAACATCTTGAGGATCGCCGAATCGGTACGGTCATCACCGTCCTTGGCGCGGCCCTCGGCCTGGGCGATCCAGATCGATTCGCCGTCGGTGCGGATCGAATGGTTGATATAGGCCGAGAGCAGTTGATAGGCCGCCAGTTTTTCGCGCCGGCCGCTGATCGAGCGGTGCACGATAAAGCTCTTGTTCAGGCGCATCAGGTCGCTGACAAAGGGCTTTTGCAGCAGGTTGTCGCCAATCGCGATACGCGGAGTCGGCAGGCCGGCGTGGTACACCGCATAGTTGACGAAGGCCGGGTCCATCACGATGTCGCGGTGATTGGCGAGAAACAGGTAGGCCTGCCCGGCCTGCAGATGCTCGATGCCTGAATAGGTCACGCCATCGGTCGCACGCTCGATGGTGCGGTCGACATAGGCCTCGATTTTTTCCTGCAGCGCGGCCACCGAACGAATGTCGCGGAACTCAAGACGCAGGCGATAGGCTATAAGTGGTT
Source organism: Pseudomonas sp. (assembly GCA_036276395.1). Taxonomy (GTDB): domain Bacteria; phylum Pseudomonadota; class Gammaproteobacteria; order Pseudomonadales; family Pseudomonadaceae; genus Aquipseudomonas. The sequence goes on along the minus strand of DASUOY010000512.1, from coordinate 5,454 downwards.
TAAGCAACCAGCCCAATGGCGCCGCCAGACGTGGAAAGCGGAACTGGGTGAGGATGTCGAGAAACGCCTCGTCCGCCAGCAAGCGCGCCAGTACGGCAGGGACTTCGGCGTCGGCGTAAGGTCGGATGGCATCGAATTCGCCCATCATGCTCTCTTGTTGTGGTTGGCTGCGGGAGTGCTCCGGTGCTTGGAGCCAGCTATAGACCGGCGATTATACGCCCAAGTCACACGGAGGCCGCGATGCTGGAACCTCAGGACTATCAATGCCCCTACTGCGGCGAGCAGGTTGAGGCCGTGCTGGATCTGTCGGCGGGTGATCAGGAGTACATCGAGGATTGCCCGGTGTGCTGCCGGCCAATCATTTTTACCCTGCAAACCGATGGCCAGGACTGGACGCTGGATGTGCGTGGGGAGAACGACTGATGCAGCGCATCTACGAGCCACAAGACCTGATGGAAGGCGAGTTGCTGCTGAGCATGCTGGCCAGCGAAGGCATCGACGCCTACCTGACCGGGCAGCACCTGAGTGGTGCGGTGGGGGAGTTGCCGGCCTGTGGTCTGCTTGGCGTATTGGTCGAGGATGACCAGGCGCACAGCGCGCAACGCCTGATCGCCGCGTACAATGCCGCGCAACCGCTGCCTGGCGAGGAGCCGGATAGCTTTTCAGGCGAACTGCTGTGCTAGTGCTGACTGCTTGGCGTTGCGCGCCGCTGCCGACCGTTATCGAGTTTGCCCATGTGTGGACGTTTTGCCCTGTTCCGTTGGACGCCCGCCTTTGCGGCCATCCCCGGATTTCCTGCTGACCAGGCTCCGCACTGGAGCATTTCACCCAACTCCCAGGTGTTGCTGCTGCGCAGCATCGCTGGTGAGCGGCAACTGACGCGGGCCCGCTGGGGCCTGACTCCGCCCTGGTTGACTGATCTGTCGAAGACCCCGGCCCAGGCCCGGGCGGAAACCCTGGCCGAGCAGCCGATGTTTCGCGAGGCGTTTCGCCAGCGGCGCGGCTTGCTGCCGGCCAATGGCTTCTACGAGTGGCGTGGGACGGCGCGCAAGCGCCCCTACTGGCTGACCGGCGAGAGCACGCCGCTGTATTTCGCCGCGCTGTGGGAAGCCTATCCAGTTGAAGGGCATGTCTACCTGAGCGCGGCGGTGGTGACCCAGGCCGCCGCCAGCCAGCGCCGGCCGCTGATTCTGGACGAGGCCGGGCAAGCCATCTGGCTGGCGCCCGACAGTTCCCCGGAGCAGTTGCAGGCATTGCTGGCCAGTGCGCAGCCGCCGTTGCGCGAGCGAGTGCTGGCCAATCTGGTCAATGATCCCAAGCTCGATGGGCCGGAGTGCCTGACCCCGGCCTAGCCAGGGCGTTATCAATAAAAAGGGGCGGGCTGTTGCTGGCAGTCCGCCCCATTGCTTTACGCGCTTTGCTAGACCTTGAACTGATTGATCAGGCGCCGCTGTTGCTCGGCCAGTTTGGTCAGCTCGGCGCTGGCCTTGCTGGCTTCGTCGGCGCCGCCGGCGACCTCGTGGGCGACCTGGCCGATATTGATCACGTTGCGGTTGATATCTTCGGCCACCGCGCTCTGCTCCTCCGCGGCGCTGGCGATCTGGGTGTTCATGTCGTTGATCACCGACACCGCCTGGGTGATCGACACCAGGGCCTGGGACGCGTCATTGGCCTGCTGCACGCTGACTTCCGTCTTGTCCTGGCTGTCCTGCATGACCTTTACCACTTCACGGGTGCCGTGCTGCAGTTGCTGGATCATGCTCTGGATTTCTTCGGTGGCCTGCTGGGTTTTTTGCGCCAGGTTGCGTACCTCGTCGGCCACCACGGCAAAGCCGCGGCCTTGCTCGCCGGCGCGCGCCGCCACGATCGCCGCGTTCAGTGCCAGCAGGTTGGTCTGCTCGGCAATCCCGCGGATCGCCACCAGGATGGCGTTTATGTTCTCGCTGTCCTTGGCCAGGGTCTGTACCACGCTGACGGCTTTGCCGATTTCCTGGGCCAGGGCGGCAATCGCATCGGCGGTGTGCTGCACCGTCTGGCGGCCCTGGTTGGCGGCCTGGTCGGCGTGATTGGCGGCCTCGGCGGCATGGGTGGCGTTGCGTGCCACGTCCTGGGCGGTGGCGGTCATTTCATGCACGGCGGTGGCGACCAGCTCGATCTCGGCCAGCTGCTTCTGCACCCCCTGGTTGGTGCGGATGGCGATATCGGCAGTGTGCTCGGAGGAGTCGCTGACCTTCTGCACCGAGCCGACCACCTGGGTGATCATGCTCTGCAACTTGCTGAGGAAGGTATTGAAGCCCTTGGCGATATCTCCCAGCTCGTCGCTGCGGTCGACTTGCAGGCGGCAGGTCAGGTCACCATCGCCCTGGGCGATGTCGTCGAGCATGGCGACCATCTGGCGCAGGGGTTTGGCAATGCCGTAGCCGACGAACCAGATCACCAGCAGGCCGATACCGGCCACCAACAGCCCCACCAGGCTCATGCCGACGGTGTCTTCCTGGGCTTGCTCGGCGAGGCCGCTCTGGAGCTTTTTCAGGTCGGCAAACACCGCGCTGGCCGGCAGTTCGATGGCCAGGGTCCAGCGGGTCGAGGTGCCGGCCACCTTGAATGGCCGTAGCAACTGGAACAGCTGGTGTTCCTCGTCGAGTCGGTTGATGGCCTGGTCGCTGCTGCTCTGCTTGAGTTGAGCCAACAGCTCGGTATCCAGGACTTTGCTGGCCGGTTGGCCGATCAGGCTGGCGTCCTTGGTCGCGGCAATCAGGGTGCCGTTGGCGGCGATCAGGGCCAGTTCGCCGGCGCCATCGTACAGCTGACCCTTGGCGGTATTGAGCAGCGCCTGGATAAAGTCTAGGGCCAGGTCGTTACCGGCGATACCACGGAACTGGCCATCGACCATGATCGGCGCGTTGAAGGAGGCGACCAGCACCTGCTTGCCGCCGAAGTCGTAGGAGGCTGGATCGACCACGCAAGGTTGGCCGGTTTCCTTGGGGCACAGGTAGTACTCGCCGGTGCGCACGCCGGTGGGTTGCACTACCTGGCTTTCCATCTGTTCAACGGTCAGGGGGTCGAGTTTCAGCTTGTCGCCGTCGCGGTACCACCAGGGCATAAAGCGGCCGCTGGCGTCGTAGCCGTTGTCCTTTTGCCCCGCATAGAGGTCGTCGTCCTGATCGAAGGCATTGGGCTCCCAGCCGACATAGATGTCGAGCAACTCCGGATTGGCCTTGAGGTAGTCGCCGACCAGTGTGCTCAGCTCCTCACGGCTCAGGCTGATGCCAGGGGTGCCATCGGTGCTGCCCATCCGGCTGTTCAGGGTGGCCAGGGCCTTGGAAACGGTCATGGGCAGTTCGAACTGGCGCTGCAATTGGCCGACCTGGGCTTCGGCCAGAGCCACCAGGCGCTGATCTATCACGTCTTCCAGCAGGCTCTGGGTGCGCTCTTGCACCAGGGTCTGGGTGCGCGATCCGGCGAACAGGGCATAGAGCACCAGGGCCACCACCACCGCCAGGATGCTGGCTCCGGCCATGGTGACTACGGAAAATTGGATCGACTTGAATCGCATGGGGACTCCTCAACGCTCTGGTTGCACCTGTCCCTGGCTTATCGGCCGCCTAGTGCTAAAGCATTAGCGCCCTGCAACTAGCAAAGAACCTTGAGGGTCATAGTGCAAGTAGTGCAGGTTGTTTTGCCCTGAGGCTAGGCCTAGCATACTGCCCCTGTCGTGACGGAGAACTGACATGAATATCCCTTTTCGCCTGGCCAGCCTGGCGCTCTGCAGCCTGCTGACGGCCTGCCAGGCTGTGAATACCACCAGCGGCGGCGCGGTGGGCGTCGAGCGCAAACAGTACATGTTCAGCATGCTGTCGACCCAAGAGGTCAATCAGATGTATGCGCAGTCCTACCAGCAGACCCTGGGCGAGGCGTCGAGCAAGGGCGTGCTGGATAACAGCAGTGCCAATGCCAAGCGCCTGCGCCTGATCGCCAAGCGTCTGATCCAGCAGGCGCCGCTGTTCCGCCCCGACTCCGCGCAGTGGCAGTGGGAGGTCAATCTGATCAAGAGCCCCGAGCTGAATGCCAACTGTGGGCCAGGCGGCAAGATCATCTTTTACAGCGGCCTGATCGAGAAGTTGCAACTGAGCGACGACGAGATCGCCGCGATCATGGGGCATGAAATGGCCCATGCCCTGCGCGAGCACAGCCGCGAGGCGATGTCCCGGGCTTACGGCGTGGCCCTGGCCAAGCAGGGTGCCGGTGCGTTGCTCGGCTTGGGCCAAGGCGGCATGGCCCTGGCGGATGCCGTGACCCAATACAGCCTGACCCTGCCCAACAGCCGTGGCAATGAGAACGAAGCCGACCTGCTGGGCCTGGAGCTGGCCGCGCGCGCTGGCTACAACCCCAATGCGGCGGTCAGCCTGTGGCAGAAGATGGCCCGCGCCGGTGGCGGGGCGCCGCCCGAGTTTATGAGCACTCACCCCTCATCAAGCACCCGGATCGCGGCGTTGCAGGCTGCCATTCCCAAGGTTATGCCGCTGTACCAGCAGGCCGCTCGCTAAGCTGGTCGCAACGAAAAAGCCCCCGATTTGGGGGCTTTTTATTGGGGCAGGCAGTCGCCTCGGGTTCTGCGCTTAGGGCAGGGCCTTGGCGGCAAAGGGTTGGGTGGCCAGGCCCAGTTGCGAGCGGAAACTTTCCATATCGAACATGGTGCAGATTTCCTGGATCTCGTTGGCCGGGTTCAGCGTCCAGAAGGCCATGGCCGAGATGCTGAGAATCTTGTCGCTGGGTGGGTAGCCCAGCGCCGGCTTCTGGATGGTGCCGATCAGGGTGCTCCAGGTGACGACCTTGTAGTCCTCGGCGATGCACTCCTCGATCACCACCTGCAGGTCCGGCATGGCGTGGCGGATGTCCTGCACCATCTGGGCAAACGCCACACTGCTTAGCGGGTGGCCGACAAAGGAACTCTTATAGAGGAAGTCCTTGCTGTGCAGCTGCTCCGCCAAGGCCGTGCGACCCTTGTTCCAGGACAGGTCGATATGATGGCGTACCAGCTTTTTTCGATCATCTAGCGACATATGTGTCTCCCTGACGATGGCGTAAATGAGCGCACTCTAGCAGCCGCCAAGGCGCAAGCCTATTGGCCGAAACGCCAATGAGCCGGCGTCAAGCGGGTGTTATGTCTGTGCGCCGAGCATCAGCGTTTGATAGGCGGCATAGAGTGCCAGCGCCAGAAAGGCGCAGGCGGCCACGCGGCGAATCAGGTTCAAGGGCAGGCGGTCGGCGGCATAGTTGCCGGCCAGCACCACCGGCACGTTGGCCAGCAGCATGCCCAGCGTGGTGCCCAATACCACCAGGATAAAGTGCGGATATTGCGCTGCCAGCATCACGGTGGCGATCTGGGTCTTGTCACCCATCTCGGCGATAAAGAAGGCGATCAGGGTAGTGAGAAAGGGGCCATAGCGCTTG